>CAZZZQ010000415.1:2500-3946 GCA_964658405.1 uncultured Sphingomonas sp. | reverse complement strand
AATTCTTATCGTTGAGTTTGCCGAGCAGCAGCTGGAGCACGGCAAGACCATCATCGATGCAGCAATTATTGCCGCCGAGCTTCGTCTGCGACCAATCCTGATGACGTCGATCGCCTTCATCCTCGGCGTCATGCCGCTCTACCTTGCGACAGGTGCAGGAGCCTATGGCCGCCACTCGGTGGGTACAGCGATCGTCGGTGGAATGGTGCTCTCGACCATCCTCAACCTGGTCTTCATTCCTGTTCTTTACGTCATCCTCAAAACGGTTCTGCTGAAGTTCTCGAAGAAGCCGAAGTTGCGAGAGCTGCCGCCAGCACAACCCAGCCACTAGCCCATCTGCAACAGTGATCGATCGCCGAACGGCCATGCAGCAATGCATGGCCGTTCCCGCATGACTATGCATTGGGCGAGCATAATCATTCATGTTGACGGGCGTTGCACAGACTGCGAAGCTCACGGTGAGGCTTCCAGTCATGAGCACCGCCCCGCTCTCTCAACTCGTTGCAGAGCCACCCGCAGCGATACGCAGCATCGCGCTTCGACCCACGCTTCTGATGTGCGCACCGACGCTTTACGAGGTGAACTACGTCATCAATCCGTGGATGACGGGCAACGTCCACGCCTCCTCGAAAGAGCTCGCAGCAGCACAGTGGCAATCACTCTTCGAGGCAGTCGCAACGCTCGCTGACATCCAACTCGTAGACCCGCAGCCCGGCTCTCCCGACATGGTCTTTACCGCGAACGCAGGACTCGAACGGGATGGCACGGTGATGCTCAGCAGCTTCTTCCACAAGGAGCGACAGGGCGAAGAGGTCCACTTCCGCCGCTGGTTTGAAGGGGCGGGCTACACCGTCTTCGAGCTCCCACGAGAGACGCCCTTCGAGGGCGAAGGCGACGCGCTGTTCTCTGCAGACGGCTCGCGACTCTGGGCAGGCTACGGCCCCAGAACGCTTCGCTCCAGCCACCAGCGACTTGCCGAAGCATGGTCCATCGAGGTCGCTCCGCTGCACCTCATCGATCCACGCTTCTACCACCTCGACACTTGCTTCGCACCGCTTGAAGAGGGCTTCCTGCTGTACTATCCCGCGGCCTTCGACGCCGCGTCAAACCGAAGCATCGAAGCGCACTATCCAGCAGGGAAGCGAATCATCGTCGAGGAAGAGGATGCAATACGCTTCGCCTGCAACACGGTCAACATAGGCCGGACGCTCCTTCTGAACAAAATCAGCGAAGAGCTCACGCGACGCCTGGAAGACAATGGCTTCAAAACCATCCAACTCGATCTAAGCGAGTTTCTGAAAGCCGGCGGCGCAGCCAAGTGCCTCGTAATGAAGCTCAGCGCCAGCCACCGTAGCAGCTAGAGCGAAGGGATTGATGGCGTGAGAGCGATTGTGCCAGTCACGCGCCCAGCAGCTGTGTTGATCCGACTCGAAGGCCAACAGATCG
>CAZZZQ010000415.1:0-2490 GCA_964658405.1 uncultured Sphingomonas sp. | reverse complement strand
AAGGCCAACGACCGCTCCGTACCAACGACTCGCCTAGCTAGCCGACTCGCGCGCAAGTACCTCGGCATACGCCGACAACGTCAAAAACTCAGGGAACTGCTCTGCCGCAATCAACTCCCGCATCAACCCCGCCGCGCGCTCGTAAAAACCATACCGCGCATCATCGAGAATCGCTCGCTTACCTTCGAGCTCCTTGTCGATCGCCGCATTCACAAACGCCGCCGTCACATCCCGCCCGTCGTCAAGCACCGCGTGATGATGCACCCACTGCCACAACTGCGCACGGCTGATCTCCGCCGTTGCCGCGTCCTCCATCAAGTTGAAGAGCGGAACACACCCGATCCCCCTCAACCACGCCTCGACATACCCCAGACCCACGGCAACATTCTGGCGGACACCCGCCTCGCTGATCGTCCCCTCTGGGACACGCAGCAGGTCGTCCGCCGTAGCGCTGTACTCCGCAAGCTGTTTATCGATCTGGTTGGCCTGCGGCATTACCCGGTCGAAGACCTCGAGCGCCACCGGCACCAGCCCGGGATGCGCGACCCACGTCCCGTCATGCCCATCCGTCGCCTCGCGCTCCTTATCCGCACGCACCTGCGCAAGCGCCTTCTCATTGGCAACCGGATCAGTCTTGATCGGAATAAACGCACTCATCCCACCCATCGCACTGACGCCGCGGCGATGGCACGTCTTGATCGCAAGCTTCGAATAACTCCGCATGAAGTGCGTCGTCATCGTCACCTGTCCACGGTCCGGCAGCAGCACGCTGTCATCCCCGGCAAACTTCTTGATGTAGCTGAAAATATAGTCCCAGCGCCCGCAGTTCAGGCCGGCCGAGTGATCCCGCAGCTCCCATAGAATCTCATCCATCTCGAAGGTCGCAAGAATCGTCTCGATCAACACCGTTGCCTTGATCGAGCCGGCCGGTACGCCCAGCGCAGTCTCCGCCGCAACGAAGGCATCGTTCCACAGCCTCGCCTCAAGGTGACTCTCAATCTTCGGCAGGTAGAAGTAAGGCCCCGATCCACGCGCCAGCAACTCCTTCGCGTTGTGGAAGAAGTACAGCCCGAAGTCGAAGAGGGAACCGGACATCGGCTCGCCATCGACCAGCATGTGCTGCTCCTCAAGATGCCATCCACGCGCACGCACAAAGAGCACCGCAGGCTGCTCAATCAACTTGTAACTCTTACCGGTCCGTTCATCCTCAAAGGTGATCGTGCGCCGCACCGCATCGCGGAGGTTGATCTGCCCGTCGATCACGTTCTCCCACGTCGGCGTCGTCGAGTCCTCAAAGTCCGCCATGAAGACCTTCGCGCCGCTGTTGAGCGCGTTGATGATCATCTTCCGCTCGACGGGGCCAGTGATCTCGACGCGTCGATCGAGCAGGTCCTGCGGCAGCTTCGCCACGGTCCACTGGGAGCTCCGAATCTCCGCCGTCTCTGGCAGAAAATCCGGCCGCTCGCCCCAGTCGATCCGGCTTTGACGAAGCACACGCGCCGCCAGCAACTCTTTACGCCGTTGATTAAAGGCGCGGTGCAGCGCCGCCAGAAACTCGACCGCGTCCGGCGTCAGAATCTCTGCAGCCTTTTCAGTCATCGGCATGGTGAATGTAACGCCGTAGCGAGATGCTTCCATCACACACGAACCTTTCAAACTGCAGTCGAAGCGCTAAGCGTAACGCAGGCTGACGCGACCCGCATGCTGAAAGGCGACGTCGACACTCGACCCCGCATCCGTCTGAATATTTCCCGTCCAGCTGCCGGTGGTAATCCACTGCCCGGCCTTCAGGCCACCCGTCCGTGCGGCACCCTCGTTTGCGAGCCACGGCAGCAGTCGCATCAGGTCGCCGGAGGTGTTCGATCCCGTCCGCTCCACGCGCACAATGCCGTCGATCGCCAGTGTCACCTGCTCCGCGGCGAAGTCGATATCCTTCCACTCCGGACACGGCCGTCCATAGATAAAGCCGCCATGCATCTGTAGATCGGCAACCATCGAGAGCCGTGTCGCCGTCGCCGGATTGACCAGCCCCGACTCGAGAATCTCGATCGCGGGATGGCAGCTTTCTATCGCCGCGATGCACTCCTCGCGGGTGTAGGGCGTCGCACGCGGTGGAAGGTCCTTGCCCAGCAGGAACGCAATCTCCGCCTCCAGGCCACGATAGCGATGGGTCTGCTGGCTCAGCACGCTGCCGCCCGGCGCGATCCAGTTGCGGGGCATCGGCGCAAAGATCGGTGTTGCCTCTGCCGTCGGTGCGCCGACCTTCCAACCACCGATCTCCTCATACGCAATTGCCAGCGTGTCCTGCACGAAGTAGGCTTCGTCCATCGTGGTCGGCTGCAGCTCCGCCGGCAGGTCCTCGATCGGCGTGGCTGTTCTGCGCGCATCCAGCAGCGCGTTCGCTGCGTCCGTCAGTTGCTGTTCCCTGAATCCCGTCATCATGACTGTCAGTGTGCCTGAATCAGCGCCCATCTGTCGCGCTACGGCTTC
>CAZZZQ010000414.1:0-3947 GCA_964658405.1 uncultured Sphingomonas sp. | reverse complement strand
GGCGCCGCTCAGCAGGTGGGTCACGGGTTCCATGCTGCCAGCATAGCTGACCTGTCCGGGCGGCTACGGTTTGGGGTAGAGTGCTGCGGCGGAGCCCTGCAGAACCATCCGGGCGATCTCATCGGCGCGCTGGCGGCTGATCTCCCCGTCGTGCAGCATCCCGGTCAGGGCGAGACCGAGGGCCTGGCGGCCGCTGCGGTTGGCGATCCAGGTCGCCTCCTCCCAGCCCATGCCGTCCGAAAGCGGGTAGCCGTCAGTACCGAAGAGGACCTTCTCCGGGTAGGTCTCGAGCCACTCGCGGAGCCAGCCGGTGAGGGTGCGGGGCGAGAAGGTCAGGGTCTCCTGCGAGAGGTCCAGGAAGACGTTCGGCTTCTGCAGCAGGGCTCCGGCTTCGCGGACGAAGGGCCAGCCACCGTGCAGCAGGACAAAGTGCGTTTTGCGCAGGCGGGGGTCGTTGAAGAGCGGCTCAAGCAGGAGCGGATTGGCTCCGGCGACGCCAAAGTACCCGCCGCCTCCGGCCATGGCGTGGAGATGAACGGCCATGCCGAGGCGGCCGCACTCCATCGCGACGAAGCGGAAGAGGTAGTCCTGGAGCAGCTTGTAGTCTGCCGCATCGGGCTGTCCTCCTGCTGCGAATCGGGCGTAGATACGGGCAGCGGTGTCGCGGGGTGGATCGGTGAAGTCGAAGCCGCGCAGGTAGGCGATCTCAAACTTTTCAGCGACGGCTCCGTCTGCATGCTGACGCTCGAGGGTTGGCGTGACGACCCTGGTGAGGTACTCCTCGAGGGTCTTCGGGATCGTGGCCAGCCCGGCCTGCTGGAGGTAGCGTGCGCGGAGGTGGTCCTCCATCGGGAAGAATAGCCGGCGGTCGGGCGTGGCGGCGGCCAAGGCGGTGGTGTCGAGCGGGAAGAGGAGCGCGTCGGCGTAGGGGACCCAGCGAAACCGCGGCTCTGCGACGCCCGTGCCCATGGAGACGCGGTTGGCCAGCATGACGCCAATAGCGGACTGGTCGAGGACCCACTGCGAATAGTGCTGGCCCTCGCGCTGCTTCACACTGCTGCGCGCTGCGTTCAGGCGCTGCATGGCTTCGGGGCTGAGCGGGGCGACGCCGTCGAAGTTCCACAGGGCCTTCCATGCGGCGGTCAGCTGCGGATTGTCCGGGCGCCAGGCGACGGTGTCGGTCTCGGGCTCCATGTTGTCGACGGGCAGCGCGTCGAAGTCGCGGTCGGTGCGGTCGTCGGGCGGGGAGAGCATGGGGTGGGCGTGGTTGTCCGTGGCCCGGATGCCGGCGATGGTGCGGGCGATCCCGGGGTCGATGTCACGCTCGACGCTGCCTGTCTGGGCGTGAGAGATGCTCGTGAAGAGAGCTGCAGCAAGCAGCAGACGGGCGGCGAAGCGGAGGTTTGAGCGGGCGCGATCGATCACGATCCTGACCTTAGCACGGCGCTTGATGGGGCGAATATCTCCGTGCAGGCGCGGCGATAAAATCAGGTCATGGCTGCTGCGCTTACCCCCGACCAGGAGATCCAGGCCCTTCGCGACGATCTTCGCCACCACGAACATCTGTACTACGTGCTCGACGCACCTGAGTTGACAGACGCGCAGTACGACGAGCGAATGGAGCGGCTGAAGGCGCTTGAAAAGGCGCATCCGGAGCTGCTGACGACCGACTCGCCGACCCAGCGTGTGGGGGGAAAGCCGCGGGACGGCTTTGCGAAGACGCCGCACTCGCGGGCGATGCTGTCGCTCGATAACTCCTTCAGCGAGGCGGATCTGAGGGCGTGGGATCAGCGCGTACGCGGCGGTCTGCCGAGTACGGAGACGATCCGGTATGTCTGCGAGCTGAAGCTGGATGGGCTCTCGCTGGCGCTCCACTATGGCCCGCATGCGAGTGGCTCGGCGCACCTGGAGCGCGGACTGACGCGTGGCGACGGCAGCATCGGTGAGGATGTTTCGACCAATGTGCGGACGATTCGCAGCGTGCCGCTGAGTGTTTCGGCGGCGAAGCTGAAGGCGGCGGGGATGCCGCAGGCGTTTGAGATTCGCGGCGAGGTCGTCCTGCCGCATGCGGCCTTTGCGAAGCTGAACGAGGAGCGCGAGGCGGCCGGGCAGGCTCCGGCGGCAAATCCGCGCAATGCGGCTGCAGGAACGATCCGCACGCTCGAGCCGAATATCGTGGCGCAGCGGCGGCTGGACTTCTACGCGTACTTCCTGCTGACGCGTGAGGGTGAGTTTCTCTTTCCGTCGCAGTCGGAGGCGCTTGAGGCCTTGAAGCATGCGGGCTTCCGCGTGAATCCGCATGCGACGACCGTCGACACGATCGACGAGGTGCTCGCGTTTATTGCGAAGATGGACAAGCTGCGGGACTCGCTCGGCTACGAGATCGACGGGGTCGTGATCAAGGTAGATGGCACCGCGCAGCAGCGGCGGCTGGGTTTTACCGGCAAGGCTCCGCGGTGGGCGATGGCGTACAAGTTTGCGGCGCGCGCGGGGATTACGCGGCTCGAGGACGTGCTCTTCCAGGTCGGACGGACGGGTAAGCTGACGCCGGTTGCGGCGCTGTCGCCGGTCTCGATCGGCGGGACGACCGTGACGCGCGCGACGCTCCACAACGCAGACGAGATTGCGCGGCTCGGGGTGCGGATCGGCGACTTCGTGCAGGTGGAGCGCGGCGGCGACGTGATCCCAAAGATCATCACGGTGGTTAAGGACACGACGCATCCACGTGGGACGACGGAGATCGTGTTTCCGGCGAAGTGTCCTGAGTGCGCAAGCGAACTGGTGCGCGCGGAGGGCGAGGTCGACTGGCGCTGCATCAATGCGAGCTGCCCGGCGCGGCTGCGCGAAGAGCTGCTCCACTTTGCGGCGCGCGGCGTAATGAACATCGAAGGGCTCGGCGACGCGATGGTTGCGGCGCTGCTGGCGGCGGGGTTTGTGCGCGGCATTGCGGACCTCTATTTGCTAACGAAGGAGCAGCTGCTGTCGCTCGACCGGGTCGGTGAGAAGAGCGCGCAGGCGCTGCTGGACGAGATTGCGCGATCGAAGACGGCGCCGCTTGCGCGTGTGCTGTTCGGGCTTGGCCTGCGGTTCGTGGGGGAGCGAACGGCGCAGCTGCTGGCGAGCCATTTTGGTTCGATGGATGCCCTCGTCGCCGCGGCGGCGGAGGAGCTTGAGCAGGTCAATGAGGTTGGTCCGCGTGTAGCGCAGGCGGTCGTGGAGTTCTTCGCAGAGCCGCGCAACGTGGAGCTGATCGGCCGTCTCCGCGAGGCCGGGCTGACCTTCACGGCAGAGAAACGCACGACGACGACCACGCTCGAAGGGCTGACGTTTGTGCTGACCGGGACGCTGCCGAATCTGACACGCGACGCGGCGAAGGCGATGATCGAGTCGGCGGGGGGGCGTGTGTCCGGATCGGTAAGCAAGAAGACGAGCTATCTTGTCGCCGGGGAAGAGGCGGGATCCAAGCTCGACAAGGCTACGTCGCTTGGCGTGGCGGTGCTGGATGAAGCCGCACTGGAGGCGTTAGTGAAGGGTGATGGTGCGGTCTAGTTACAATCTGCGACGGCTGCGGAATAGCACCGGCGAAAACGTAACTAGAAATGCTACACACAGTATTGCAATCAATGTTGACGCGCTGTAACGGATGGTGAAGATCGACCACGAGATCAGGATCCAGAAGGCCATGTTGGCTGATGCGGCGAGGTAGACCCAGTCTGAGAAGCGGTGCTGATCGCGCACAAAGTCCATCTCGCCCAACGTGCGATAGGTGCTCTGTGGCTTCAGAGTAAGTCGTAGTAAAACGACCGGCAGCAGGTTGAAGAAGAGGACGATCGCCGTCCAGACGACCGGCGCATACACAGCCGGGAAGCGTGGGACGAGCCACCAGGTGATCGTGATGGTCATCAGGATATTCAGCGTGGCTCCGGCGTTGACGACGGCAGGGAAGT
>CAZZZQ010000413.1:0-3953 GCA_964658405.1 uncultured Sphingomonas sp. | reverse complement strand
CAGACTTCATCGCATGTCTAACGAGCCGGCGATGGCGTAGAAGTCACTTTACTTCCCGGAACTCCAAATGCCCTTCCGCTGCCTGCTGAACCCAGGTTTCTTATATGTCGCCTGGAGCGAAGCTAGGCTGATTCATCTATCAATCAAGCCGACGGGAACATTGCCTTTCAGTGACATGTGTTTTGCTCTCCTGGGACTGTCAGTCGCCTGATAGACAAGTTCTAGAGACAGACGCGGTCTCCTGTCTTTCGCTAGGTGAGCAAGAAGACAACCGAGCTTTGCATCGCGTGACAGCTTAGATTGCTACCTGGATTCAACCCGTCTATGGGCAGGGCCTAAAACGAGTTCATCCTACGAAGAGCCATGGACCCAACTACCGTCATCAGTGATTCGAACCGACTCCTTCGACTGCTTGAGTCTGTCGTCCTTAATGCGACCGATGCAGTTCTGATTACAGAAGCAAAACCGCAAGGGCCGCCTGGGCCAAGCATCGTCTATGTCAATCCGTCATTTACAAAGATGACGGGGTACTCACTTCAGGAAGTGTTAGGTAAAAATCCGCGCTTTTTACAGGGCCCAGAGTGGGTTTGAGGCCCCGGCAAAAATTCGAGCTGCGTTGGATAGTTGGCATAGTATTGAGATCGAACTCGTCAATTACCGGATCTTGTTGACTAAAGCGACGACGGTGACGTTGCGATGTCGTCTTGCGGAAAGACTGGTCCCGAGAGCGGAAGGTGTTCGCTCCATTTGTCTCACCACGGATCGGGCGCCGTGAAGCATAATGCGTCTAAGGTATTCGTTTCCCAGCTTGTTTATGCCGAGCAGCCTCGTCTTACCGCCGGTTGAGTGTTGTCGGGGAACCAGGCCCAACCAGGCTGCCAGATCCCTTCCTTTTCTAAAGCTGATGCCGTTGCCGATTGCCGCGACCAGCGCAGTCGACACAATGGGTCCGAATCCAGGCACCTCCATCAACCGATGACAGCCATCATCCTCCTTAGCGATACGGGCGAGCTCGGCGCTCGCTTCTTCGATCTTCCTCTCGAGCTCGTCCCACTCGTGCTTTAGCTCAACCATCAAATGGAGCAGTCTTCCCGAAAACGAGGACTTGCCATCCGCGAAGATGACCTGCAACTGAGCGGTCAGATAAGAAGGTCCTTTTCGGATCGCTATCTCACGATCCAGCACAAATCCGCGTATCTGGTTCATCACAGCGGTTCTTCTCGCAACCCAGCGATCCCGTACGCGGTGAAGCGCCTGCAGATCCAGCTGTGCATCGTCGGCCGCTGAACGGCTTCAGCAATCGCCTCCGCGTCCAAATAGTCGTTCTTGTTCGTCTTGACGTGGGGTTCACATACTGCGCCGGCATGAGCCTGGCATCATGCCCTTGCTCTCGCAAAGCTCGGGCTAGGTAGTGAGCCCCTGCGCAGGCTTCCATGCCGATCAGCTTCGGCGAGCGGGTTGCAGTATAGATCAGGAGCTGCTTGCGCGAGAGCTTCTTGCAAAGCACGATCTCCCCACGTGCACTCAGGCCAATCATGTGAAAGGTGGTCTTGCTCAGGTCGATGCCGATCGTCGCAATCTCTATGGTGGAAACTCCTGCCAGCTACGATAATCCGTTCCGGGTGGATACAGGCGGCGGACCATTTCAATAGTGGGAGACGCCAGCAGCATCGGCGTCTTCCAAGGAGCGGTGTGAAGGGTGGGAAACAGCTTTGTCGTTTCCATGCTTTGCACCGTCCCGGCATTTCCACGGCTCTGCCTGTTCCACTTGGGAGATCAAATTGAATTCCAACATCTCTCCGCTCCACGTTAAGATCTACACGCGACTGGCCCCCAGGAAACCACAAAGAACCGAAATAAAATATAGCCGGACGTTGATGGTCGACTGGGCGGGCGTCTCGAGGCTGGCACGGTCTCCATGAGGAGGCCTCGGGGGTGTGAAGTCGCTGGCAGAGAACGGAAGAGTGCTTTGAGAGCGGTGGCCTAGGTCCGCTTCGAGTAGGCAGAGGGAACGTGTCTCGTAGCGTTTGAGTTGTATGCGAAGATTGACTTACGGCGGGACTGGCGTCCCGCCCCTGGAAGACAATGCCTACTCAGGTTTTCCTACAGCGTGATCTTTGTAAACCTTCTGGAAGAGAAAGAAGGCTTGTTTCTTCTTGCCATCTTCAGAGATCAAGCCTTTACGGTTGTAGCCGTCCTGTAGTTTGGGGATGTTTCGGGTCGGGGAGCGGAAGTCCATCAGGACCCAGGGGGTGAGACCGCGGACCTGGGGGATCTTGTTGATCATAGTGAACTGATGCTCGTAAACATTGACCTGCTGTTCCTCGGCCCAGCGCTGGTTTCTGGCGCCATGGACACCCTGTTTAGCCTCGGCTCCGAACTCGGACATGATGATGGGTTTCTGGGGGAGGGTCCAGTGCATGTTGTCGGCATCTTCGGGCTTTCCCTCGTACCAGCCGATGTACTCGTTTTGACCGAGGACATCGAGCGCATTGGCAAGGGGATCGTTCTGCACGATCTCTGAGCCGTTGGCGTGGGGGCCAATGAGCGCGGAGGTGATGAGGCGCGTCGGGTCGAGCCTACGGGCCTCGTTGGCGAGGCTCGTGAGGAATTCCGTGCGAGTGGGGTTGTTCCCGGTTTCATTCGAGACGGACCACAGGATGACCGAGGCCTTGTTGCGGTCGCGGCGAATCATCTCGTTGAGCATCACGGTGGCTTTACGGTAGACCTCCGGCTTGTCGAAGGAGATGCGCTGCCAGAGCGGAATTTCGGACCAGACCATGATGCCATCGCGGTCGGCGGTGCGCTCCATGCGCTCATCGTGGGGATAATGGCAGAGACGGACGAAGTTGGCATTGAGGTCTTTGAGAAAGCCAAAGATGTTCTTGACATCTTCGTCGTTGTCGACACGGCCGGTACGGTAGGGGGCTTCGGCGTGCATGTTGGCGCCCTGAAGGAAGATGGCTTGGCCATTGAGCAGGATGCGGGTGCCGTCGACTCGGATGTCGCGGAAGCCGATCTCGTCGGTGAGCGAGTCTTGACCGGAGGCAAGGGTGACCTTATAGAGCCTGGGGGTTCCCGGCGCCCAGAGAGTGAGGCTGGAGGCTTTGACCTCGAAGGGAGCGCGGCCGGAGGCATCGGTGGTGCCGGTGAAGTTGACGCCGGCCTCGGGGATGCTCAGGGTGACGGGTGTTCCGGCGGGCGCGCCTTCGACGTGAACGTAGCCGGCGAGCGTGGTGGCATCGGCAGCGGAGAAGGTAGCGCCGTGTTTGAGGTGGACGTCGTAGTCGTCGATGAATCGGGTGGGGAGGGTGACGAGGGAGACGTCGCGGGTGAGGCCGCCGTAGTTGAACCAGTCGATCCCGACTGAGGGGATGCCATCGACCTCGCGCATGGCGTCGACGGCGATCACGACGAAGTTGCTGCCGGGATGAAGCGCTGCGGTGACCTCGCAGTCAAAGGGGGTAAAGCCGCCCTCGTGGTCGCAGATGCGCTTCTGATTGACCCAGATGAAGGACTTGTAGTTGGCGGCGCCGATGTGGAGAAAGGTGCGGGTGTTTGGACGAGGCTGGAAGCTGAAATCGCGTTGATACCAAATGACGCCTTCGACGCGGAAGAGGGTAGGGTCCTGGGTGTTCCAGTCGCCGGGCACCTTGAGGGTAGGAGCGGTGGCGAAGTCGTACTCCTCGTTATGGGGGCCTGAAGAGATGTTGGGGTGCGAGTTCATGCCATAACCGTTGTCGCGGACCTTGCCGTCGGAGGCATAAAGGGCGCGGGCGGGGGGCTGATCGACAAGATAGTGCCAGTCTCCGTTGAGCGAGGTGGTGGTGCGATGGTCGATGCCTACAAGGAGAGTCTTGAGTGGCTGCTGCGCATGGAGGGTGACGGCGAGGGCACATGCGAGGAGTGGCAGGAGCGCGCTGCGGCGGGTCGATGCCGTACCAGGGAGTTTA
>CAZZZQ010000412.1:0-3956 GCA_964658405.1 uncultured Sphingomonas sp. | reverse complement strand
GGCTTTGTGCGGCATTCCAGTCGATTCGACTCCTGTGCGTTGAGATTCCGTCTCAATCCCCTCTGTCGCTTCGGATTGGGTCAAGGACCTTCCGCGGGATGACCTGAAAAGCCTCCTGCATTGCATTACAAATTTGCATTCTTTCTTCATGGACCACGCCGAACACTGAAGACGGCAGAAACAGGGAGTACAAAACGATGTCGACTACTATCCCGAGCGGAAAAGATATCAAGCGCAAGTGGTTCGTCGTGGACGCCAGCGGCAAGACCCTTGGCCGCCTCGCCACCCGCGCCGCCAGCATCCTCGCCGGTAAAGATAACGTGCTCTACACCCCGTATATCGATATGGGCGATCACGTCATCATCATCAACGCCGAGAAGATCGTCCTTACGGGCCTCAAGTCGAGCCAGAAGCTGTATCGCCGCTACACCGGCTTCCCCGGCGGACTCCGCGAAGAGTCGTTCATCAAGCTGCTTGCCCGTCGCCCCGAGGCGATCGTCGAGCAGGCCGTCAAGGGCATGCTCCCCAAGAACAAGATGGGCCGCCAGATGGCCACCAAGCTCAAGGTCTACAAGGGCGGACAGCATCCGCATCTTGCACAGCAGCCTGAGCCCCTCGACTTCCACGCGTCCAACGCTCCCAAGGCGTAAGCGTTCAGCCTCTCGACCCAAGCAACGGGCTTCAGCCCAACTGTTCTAAGGAGCACCATGGCAGATTTGATCCAATACTACGGAACCGGCCGTCGCAAGTCCTCGATCGCACGTGTCTTCCTGCGTCCAGGCAGCGGCAACTTCGTCGTCAACAAGAAGGACGTTGATGTCTACTTCGTCACCGCACAGCAGCGCGCAGCCGCCAAGCGGTCCCTCGGAATCGCCGACATCGGCGAGACCTTCGACGTTTTCACCACCGTAAAGGGTGGCGGCGTCATGGGCCAGGCCGATGCCGTCAAGCTCGGTATCGCCCGCGCCCTCATGATCTTCAACCCGGAGCTCCGCAAGGCGCTCAAGGCTGAAGGCCTCGTGACCCGCGATTCGCGCGGTAAAGAGCGCAAGAAGTACGGTCAGAAGGGTGCACGTGCACGCTTCCAGTTCTCCAAGCGATAGAAACAGCTTTACAGCAAAGTCGTTTGTCTTTGTCTGTTCTGCTTTTCTCTTCTCAGGAGCACAGCTATCTGGAGGAGGTTCGGGCTTGTCCCGCCTCCTCCATCGCATCACCCTCAAGCTGCTTTCTAGCCTGAGGTCAGGAGTCAAATCTCCCGTCCGCGGGATCAATCCAGGCACCGGCGCCCATACCCGGCTGTCTTCACAAAGGAGCTTACTTTGGCAAATATCACGATGAAAGAACTGCTCGAAGCCGGCGTTCACTTCGGTCACCAGACCAAGCGCTGGAACCCCAAGATGAAGGAATACATCTTCGGCGAGCGCAATGGCATTTACATCATTGACCTGCAGAAGACCCTCAAGATGTTCAAAGAGGCTTCCAAGTTCGTGACCGATCTGACCTCCACCGGCAAGCTGATCCTGTTTGTCGGCACCAAGCGCCAGGCCCAGGATGCGATCGCTGAAGAGGCGAACCGCGCCGGCATGCCGTACATCAACAGCCGCTGGCTGGGTGGTCTCCTGACCAACTGGGTCACCGTGCAGAAGTCCGTCAAGCGCCTCCAGGAGCTCGACGACATGTCGACCGATGGCCGCTATGAGTTGCTTACCAAGAAGGAAGTCATCAAGCTTGAGCGCGAGCGCAAGCACCTCTCGACCAACCTCTCGGGTATCAAGAGCATGAAGCGCCTCCCCGACGCACTCTTCATCGTTGACTCCAACAATGAAGCGATCGCTGTCGCAGAGGCTCGCAAGCTCGGCATCCCGGTCGTCGCTGTCGTCGACACCAACTGCGATCCGACCGTCGTCGACTACGTGATCCCAGGCAACGACGACGCTCTCCGCGCCATCCGCCTCTTCACCACGAAGATCGCTGATTCAGCCGCTGAAGGCGTCCAGATGGTCTCCGAGCGTGCTTTCGCAACCGAGACTGCTGACGTCCAGCAGGTTGAAGTTGCTCCCGAGTTCGTCGGTGAGGCCGCAGAGGCTGATCCCGCGCTCGCCGAAGTTCACGAGTCCGCCGGCGTCGCCGAGGCCTCCGTTGAGGATGACGAGAACGTCGATCTCAATGCGGTCCTTGGTGGTGGAATCCGCAAGGCACCTGCCGCTGCAACCGAGCCCGAAGCTGAGCCCGAGGCAGTTCACGCCGAGACCGTCGCGTAACAGCTCACGAGTATCTCCCATAAGGAGCGTGGCTGCCCGCGAAAGCGAAATGGCACCACGCTCTTTCTGCGTACACCGCACCCAAACCGGAATCGCAACAGATAAGGATGAACAATGACTACCGCTACTGAGACCCCGAAGATCGATGCAAAGCTGGTAAAGGAACTCCGCGAGAAGTCCGGCGCGCCCATGGGCGACTGCCTGAAGGCTCTCCAGGAGGCCAAGGGCAACATGGAAGACGCATTTGTCGTCCTGCGCAAGCGCGGCATGGCGTCGGCTGCGAAGAAGGCCTCCCGTTCCACGAACGAGGGAGCCGTTGGCACCTACATCCACGCCGGCGGAAAGATTGGCGTGCTCGTTGAGCTCAACTGCGAGTCCGACTTCGTCGCCCGCACCGAGGACTTCCAGGAGTTGCTCCGCGATATCGCCATGCACATCGCAGCTACGGACCCCAGGTTCGTCGGCCGCGAAGAGGTCACGGAAGCCGACCTCGAGCGCGAGAAGGACGTCTACCGTTCGCAGGCAGCTGCAACCGGCAAGCCGCCCGCTGTCATCGAGAAGATCCTCGAGGGCAAGCTCGGCAAGTTCTACGAGGAGTTCTGCCTGCTCGACCAGCCGTTCATCAAGGAGCAGACCCAGACCATCTCGCAGCTCATCGCCGCGAAGGTCGCAAAGCTCGGCGAGAACATCTCCGTCCGCCGCTTCGCGCGCTTCAAGGTAGGTGCACCTGACTGGACCGTCGCAACCACCAAGGCAGCCGCAGAAGAGCCCACCGCGTAAGCTAAACTGAATCGAGCAAAGGCCCGAGATCATTCCCGGGCCTTTGTTGTCTCCGGCCCTATTACTGAAGTCATTTATAGTAGGCAGTGAGCGCCCTCTACTTCATGTCCTCGACCCCCCTGCCACGATCTGTAGTGCTCTCCCGCATTCCAAGCCTCGATGGGCTTCGCGCCCTGTCGATCTTTCTTGTGGTCTCGCTCCACACGGTGCAGCGCTACAGCGTCACGCATCCCGTTGGTTGGGGCTGGTACGCGCTCTTCAATGGAGCAAGCGGCGTCTTCATCTTCTTTGAGATCAGCGGCTTCCTGATTACCAGCCTGCTGCTGAAGGAGCATGAGCGGCGTGGCGCGGTCAGCCTTCGTGGCTTCTATCTCCGCCGCGTCTTCCGGATTCTGCCACCTCTTTACTTCTATATCGGCGTCCTGGTCGTGCTTGGGCTCCTCGGACGGCTGGCCCTCAACCAGGCAGATCTCGTCAGCGGCCTCTTCTTCTTCCACAACTTTGCCAGCGGAACCACCATGTGGTCGATGGAGCACCTATGGTCGATCAGTGTGGAGGAGCAGTTCTACCTCTGGTGGCCCTTCCTCTTCGTCTTCTGCCTGCGTCGCCCGGGTGTTCAGGGACGATACGCGGCCGCATTCATTCCGATCGCCATTCTCCTGGTCTCGCCCGTCGCCCGCGTCCTGCTCGGACGCCAGTCAAATCCGCTGGCCCACGCGATCGGAACAAAGTATCTCAACCTCGACTTCCTCATGTTCGGCTGTATCGTGGCCCTTCTGCAGCACACGCCGGTCTTCGAGGAGATCTACCGCCGGGCGACGCGATGGTGGGTGCTTCCGCCTCTGACCATGGTGGTCTGCAGCGTCCTCTCGGCTCGTTACGAGAACTATTTCAATCTCTCGATTGGATACACAA
>CAZZZQ010000411.1:1787-3963 GCA_964658405.1 uncultured Sphingomonas sp. | reverse complement strand
ATCCGGCTCGTCCTGCCGGAGAAGAAGGATAAGGACGAGGACGCGACGCCCGCATGGATCGGCTGGATCGCAAAGCTGCACCCGGTCAGCCTCCGGCAGGACAAGTTCTTCGTCCGCGAAGAAGGCCGCCGCATGATGACGATGCTCTTCCTCGCGCTCCTCGCAATCGAGCTGACGGACGTCGTCTTCGCCCTCGACTCCATCCCGGCGGTGCTCTCAATCACTCGCCAGCCCTTCATCGCGTACACCTCGAACATCATGGCCGTCATGGGTCTGCGCTCGCTCTACTTCCTGCTGGCGCACCTGCTGACCAAGCTGCGATTCCTGCACTACGGGCTGGCCGCCGTCCTAGCCTTTGCCGCCGCGAAGATGCTCGCCGCCAGCTGGATCGAGGTCGGCCCGCTGGCCTCGCTCGGCGCGATCGTCGTTCTACTCGGCATCACCATCGCGCTCTCACTCTTGATGCCTGCGAAAAATGGCTCTACTGTATAGAGCATCCCGCCCGTGAGGTACAAAAGGGTATGCCCTCGTCCGCAAGCTTCCTCAAGGCCGTCCGCCTGATCCATCTGTACATCGGCGTCTTCATCGCGCCGGCGCTGCTCTTCTTCGCCTTCACCGGCTTCGTCCAGACCTTCAGCCTGCACGAGACGACCCGCGGCAGCAGCTATAAACCGCCTGCAATCCTCGTCAAGCTGGGCCAGTTGCACAAGAAGCAGACGCTGGTCGTCCCGGTCCGAAAGCCGCAGCCCGCCGCCGCTCCGACTGCAGACAAGCCTCACGACGCGGTCACGAGCGCAGGAGCTCCCGTCAGGCCGACGGACGGCACCGCCCCGAAGCCGGATGCCGCAAAGCCGGACGGAAAGCAGACCTGGCCCATCGGCCTCGCGCTGATGAAACTCTTCTTCGCGCTGGTCTCGATCGGACTCTTCACCTCAACCCTGACAGGGATCTATATGTCCTACAAATACAGGCGCGGGCCGGTCCTGATCACAGCACTGCTGGTAGCGGGAATCGTCCTGCCGGTACTCTTCACCTTCTTTGAGTAGACGCAAACGCAGAGTCGCTGAGGGATGACAAGGACCCTCGAATCCCTCGGCGAAACCGCAACGCCAAGAACCCGCCACACTCTGTCATCCTGAGCGAAACCGTAACGCCAATGACCCTCCCTACTCTGTCATCCTGAGCGAAGGTCGAAGGGCCTGCGGTTGCCTTTATTTTCGCCTGCCGCCGCACAGAACTGAAACGCAGACCCCTCTGGAGTAACAAGCCACAGGAGCCTGCTTCCCTGCAGCACTTCCTACCCCGCCGCACGTTGACCGCAGAAACGCCAGGAACCCGCCACACTCTGTCATCCTGAGCGAAGTCGAAGGACCTGCGGTTGCCCTTGTCTTCGCCTGCCGCCGCATCAAGCCGAAAACCAGACTCCCTCCGAGAAAAAACGTCAATCAGCGAACGACAGCCGGCCGCTCTTCATCACCGAGTGCCGGCCAAGCGCCTCCCGCTGCGGAAAGTCATTCCGATAGTGCGCTCCCCTGCTCTCCTCACGCGCCAGCGCCGAGGCCACAATAATGCCCGCAACCGTATGCAGATTTCGCGCCTCAATCGCCTCACGAGTCAGCGCACAAGGCATCCTGAGCGCGAGCGCCGCCAGCCCCTCCTCGGCCCGCCGCAACCCGTCCGCATCCCGCAGCAATCCAGCATCCTTCCACATCAGTGCACGGAGCTCGGTGATCCACCCGTGAACGTCCGTCTCGTCCTCGCACGAAGCAGTGACGGTCGCCGCTGCCGTCAACGCCTCCGGCCCCGCAGGAGCCTCGACCATCGCCTCCGCCGCAAGCGCTCCAAAGACCAGCCCCTCCAGTAGAGAATTGCTCGCCAGCCGGTTCGCTCCATGAACGCCCGTGCACGCCACCTCCCCGGCAGCATAGAGCCCGGGCAGCGAGGTGCGGCCATGCACATCCGTCCGGATCCCTCCCATCAGGTAGTGCGCCGCCGGGCGAATCGGCAGAAGGTCCCGCCCAAGCTCCAGCCCATAGCCCGCGAGAAAGGCCGAGATCCCGGGAAACCGCGCCTTCAGATCCTTCTTGATGTGCCGCATATCCAGGTACACCGGACCATCCAGCCCCTCCTTCGTGATCGCCCTGGCCACGACGTCGCGCGGCGCCAGCTCCAGCAG
>CAZZZQ010000411.1:0-1777 GCA_964658405.1 uncultured Sphingomonas sp. | reverse complement strand
CCGCTCGCCCTTCGCATTCACCAGCAGCGCACCCTCACCACGCAGCGCCTCGCTCAACAGAAAACGCGGAGCCCCTTCCATCGCAAACGCCGTCGGGTGGAACTGGTAGAACTCCATGTCGCTGACCTCCGCCCCCGCCCGGTAGGCCATCGCGATCCCATCCCCCGTCGCCACCGCCGGATTGGTCGTATCGCTATAGACCTGGCCCGCCCCGCCGCTGGCCAGCAACGTCGCCCGGGCGTGCACCGTCCGCAGACCGCCTTCACCATCCAGCAGCGTCGCGCCGACGACACGCCCCTGTTCGACCAGCAGATCGACGCCGGTCGTCCACTCCATCAACTCGACATTCTTCAGCTCACGGACATGCCGCAGCAGCGAGGTCGCAATCTCCCGCCCGGTCGCATCGCCGTTCGCATGCAGGATGCGCGAGCGGCTGTGCGCGCCCTCCCGCGTCAGCATCAGCTCGCCGTTCTCGCGGTCGAAGGCCGTTCCCCACTCCAGTAGTTCCTGCACACGCTGCGGACCCTGCTCGACCAGGATGCTCGCGGCGTCGCGATTGACCAGCCCGTCCCCCGCCGCCATCGTGTCTTCAAGATGCAGCGCGACATCCTCGTCGCCACCCATCGCCACCGCAATGCCACCCTGCGCGTAGGCGGTATTCGACTCCGCCAGCGCATCCTTCGAGACCAGCAGCACGCGCCCAACCCTCGCCAGCCGAATCACCGCACTCAGACCTGCAATCCCACCACCCACGACAAGAAACTCAACCGATTCCATACAGCAATGCTACGCCGTTCACCGCCGCAGGAACGAGCCCGCGGCGCTGCGATACCATGGATGTACTGTGCCTTCCATAAGCCTCACAACGCCCTCGGCACGCTACGATATCGTCATCGGTGCAGGCCTCCTCCGCACACTGGCCGCTCGACTTCGCAAGCTCAAAGCCGGCAAAGTCTTTCGCCCCTTCATCGTCACCTCGCCTGAGATCTGGGGCCTCTGGTCGAAGCAGGTGCTGGCCTCCTTCGCCGAACCGCCGACCGTCCTCTTCCTTCCCAGCGGCGAAGCCAACAAGCGCCTCGCCTCAGTCGAATCGCTCGCCCAGCAGCTTGCCACCGCCGGAGCCGACCGCGACAGCCTCCTGCTCGCCCTCGGCGGCGGAGTTATCGGCGACATCACCGGCTTCCTCGCCGCGATCTACATGCGCGGGATCCCGTACGTCCAGCTGCCAACGACGCTGCTCGCCCAGGTCGACTCCTCCATCGGCGGCAAGACCGGCGTCAACCTGGTCGCGGGAAAGAACCTCGTCGGCAGCTTCAACCACCCGCTCGCCGTGCTCGCCGACACCGACCTCCTCGCCACCCTGCCCTCTGCTGAACTCCGCTCCGGGCTGCAGGAGTCGGTCAAGGCCGCCATCATCCGCGACCCGAAGCTCTTCAAATTCCTCGAGCAGAATTCCGCCGCGATCCTCGCCGGGGATGCGGCAGCACTCACCCGCGTGGTCACCGCCTCGGTCCGGGTCAAGGCCGATGTGGTCAGCCAGGATGAGCTCGAATCCGGCCTGCGCATGATCCTCAACTTCGGCCACACCATCGGCCATGCCATCGAGTCGGCGACGAAGTACAAGGTGCTGCTGCACGGGCAGGCCATCGGCTGGGGCAGCATCGCCGCCGCGCAGGTCTCGCTCGCTCGCGGCCTGCTGACACAGAAGCAGTTCGATCGCATCGTCGCGCTCATCCTGCTCTACGGCCCGCTGCCGCCCTTCACCGCGAAGGCTCCG
>CAZZZQ010000410.1:0-3981 GCA_964658405.1 uncultured Sphingomonas sp. | reverse complement strand
CTCGTTGAAGAGCGAGTTCGAGACGAGAACGATTCGTTTGGATCGGGGCCATTGCGCCTCGATCAGCATCAGGGCACGGTTGCGCGACTTTGGCTGGAGCGAGTCGCAGAGCAGGAAGAGGTCAATCTTCTCCTCGGTCGCGACCCTGTCGAAGTCCGTCAGGTTCAGGACGGTATGGATCTGAAAGGCTGCCTTCTCGAGCACCCAGCGCCGCGTCTCCACCAGGCGCACGTCCTCACCGAAGAGCAGGATCGAAGAGTGGTGGTCTGGATGCCGCAGAAACATGACTGAAGCCTCGGACCCAAGCGTAGTCAGGAAAACAGGCCCTTTCTGTCTGGAAGACAACACAAGGCGCCATTGGGAATTGAAAGATTGATGTTCTCAAAACCATCAACCGGTCCTTTTGCGTTCTGTATGGTCGGGAGTTCGAGAGCACCCGTTAGTCTGGGGTCGGCAGGTCTGCAGGGGTTACGATCCGTGACGCTATACTTTGGCTCATTCAGGTTTTTCGAGGTGAGGTTGATGGCGGTTGGTCTGAGCGGTTGCTTGAAGATGTCGGCGGTTGTACTGGTTGCCGGATGGATGGCGTCTCCTGCGGGAATGGCCGCGCAGGAGAAGAAGAGTGAGCGGATCGTCGTTGCGGGCGCTCCGGCTGTGCCTCCGGCGCCGGGTGCGGCTCCGGATTCGGTGACGGACGGTAGTGTGACGATCGGCGGAAAGGTCGTCAACTACCAGGCGGTCGCCGGAACCCTGACGGTCGGCGCGACCGATGCGCAGGATACGACGCTGGGCTTCGACGGCAGGCTGCTGCCGGATGCGAACGAGAAGCTGCCCGAAAAGCCGGAGGATGCGCCCGCTACGGCGCGGATCTTCTACGTGGCGTACTTCAAGAAGGATGCGGCGGCGGAGCATCGGCCGGTGACGTTTGTATATAACGGCGGGCCGGGTTCGTCGTCGATGTGGCTCCACATGGGCTCGTTCGGGCCGAAGCGGATCGTGACGCCGGACACGCAACACCAGACGGCGGCGCCGTACTCGCTGGTCGACAACCAGTACAGCCTGCTTGATGTCAGCGACGTGGTGTTCATCGACGCGCCGGGGACGGGCTTTTCGCGGATCTTCGGCAAGGACAAGGAGAAGGCGTTCTGGGGGACGGACCCGGATGCGCATGCCTTCGAGCGGTTTATCCGGCGCTTTCTGACGAAGTACGGCCGGTGGAACTCGCCCAAGTACCTCTTTGGGGAGAGCTACGGGACGCCGCGGTCGGCGGTGCTGTCGGCCGATCTGCACAATGTCGATCTGAACGGGATCATCCTGCTGTCGCAGATCCTGAGCTTCGACAACAGCGTGGACGGCCCAAAGCTGAACCCCGGCGTCGACCAGGCCTATGCGCTGGCGCTGCCGACCTATGCGGCGACGGCCTTTTATCACCACAAGCTGCCGACCCAGCCGGCGGCGCTGAAGCCGTTTCTGACCGAGGTCGAGCAGTTTGCGCTCGGCGACTACATGACGGCGCTGCTGCAGGGGAGCGAGTTGCCGGAGGCGCGTCGCCAGGCGATCGCGGAGAAGCTGCACGGGTACACCGGCCTGTCGGTCGCATACCTGCTGCGGTCCGATCTGCGTGTGCAGGGCGGAGCCTTTACCAAGGAGCTGCAGCTTGAGGCGGGTGCGACCACCGGCCGTCTCGACTCGCGCTACCAGGGACCAGACGTGAACCCGATGAGCGCCGAGGCGGAGTACGACCCGCAGAGCACGGCGATCTCTTCGGCGTATGCGGCGGCGATCAACGACTACCTGCGCAGGGATCTGAAGTACGGCGAGCAGGGGACGTACAAGCCCTCGGCCTATGGGGACGGCTTCAGCTGGGATCTGCGGCACAAGACGCCCGATGGTCCGCCGGCAGGCGAGCAGGAGGGCGGAACGAACGTCATGCCCGATCTTGCGTACACGATGAAGATGAACCCCAAGATGAAGGTGCTGCTGGCAGGCGGGTACTACGACCTGGCGACGCCTTACTTTGAGGGCATCTACGAGATGCACCATCTTCCGATTCCGAAGACCCTGCAGGGCAACATCAGCTATCACTATTACGAGAGCGGCCACATGGTGTACGTGAACGAAGAGGTGCTGAAGCAGTTTCATGCTGATGTGGAAGGGTTTATCCGGGAGACACAGGGCGGCAAGTAGGCGGCTCACGATGTGAGTGAATCGTCATCATATTTCCTGCAACTTTTTGCGAAGGTCTGCGTCCAACAAGGTGTGGATGGCTGAATCATGGCCATTCACACCAAATTCAGATCTTCAAGGAGAGTGTTATGACGACGATGACCCGGTTTGTACCGTTGCGTTCGCCTCTGCAGGATGTCGCAGTATTGCAGCACAGGCTCAACTCGATCTTCAATGACTTCGCCAGCCCGGCGGTTGCGGAAGAGGGTTCTGCTGCTGAGAGGTCGAATGGAAGCTTTGTCCCTGCGGTCGATATCTACGAGGACGCCCAGGCGCTGGTGTTGAAGCTCGAGGTTCCCGGTGTGAAGCCGGAGGATATCGATATTCGTGTCGAGAACCAGAGCCTGGTCGTGAAGGGCGAGCGTCGATTCGAGGCTGAGGAGAAGGCGGAGAACTTCCATCGCATCGAGCGCCGTTTCGGGAGTTTTGCACGCAGCTTTACGCTGCCCCAGACGGTCGATACGGAGAGCATCAGCGCCGGGTATGACGCTGGTGTGCTCAACATCTCGATTGCGAAGAAGCCTGAGGCAAAGCCGAAGCAGGTGAAGATCGAGGTGGGTGGACGGAAGCCCGTCGAACTGAACTCTGCTGTATAACTCTCGGCAAAGGGTAGAGGAGGCGGGAGGGGGCCGGGCGACTGGTTCACTCCTGCCTCTTCGTTTATTCAGACCCTAGATCCCGACCGGCGAGGAAGACGCGCCCGATGACGATCAGCAGCAGGGGCTCAGCGACCCAGAGGGTTCTGTTCCCGAGGGAAGGCGCTCCCCAGGCCCCGATCATCGCGCCGAGCAGGAAGAAGAGGCAGATTGTCACCAGCTTTCGGGACTTGGCGAAGTCGCGGCGACGGACGTCGGGGTCCGGGTCGATGAAGTGGTTGGCGAAGCTGTCGACGGCCTCGCGAAGGTTGCCGGTGATGAAGGTGGAGTTGTAGGAGAAGCGGCCGACGTAGCGGAAGGTCGATACCTGAAAGGCGGAGACGAAGGCGATGATCGCCGTGAACGCACTCTCCGGGAAGGAATGCGGCAGCAGGCCGGCCACGAAGAGCGTAGTCATCTCGAGCACGAGGACCGCCGGGGCAGCCTTGATCCTGGGCAGAATGCGCAGCATGCGCGAGGCGGCGACGCCCGCCAGGAAGGCGCAGATCGGAGCGGTATGCCGGGCGACCTGCTGCCAGTCGCGGGCAAAGGCGCTGACGCCGAGCAGGATGACGTTTCCGGTCATGGCGTTGGCAAAGACGTGGCCATGCAGGGTGTAGACGACGGCGTCGAGCAGGCCGCCGGTGGTCGCGAGCAGAAGGGCGCTGACGAGCGTATCGCTCTCCGGGTTTTGCGAGACCGGCGTGATGGGGTTAGCGAGAACGCTCATGGCTGCTAGCGGTTAGTAGAGCATGGATGGATTTTTTGGCCGGCAGGCCTACAGAGTTTTGAGTTGAAGGACGAGGAGCAAACGATGGCAATCAAGTGGGAGAAGTTGACGGCGAAGGCACAGGAGGCGCTCCAGGGCGCGAGTGGGACCGCGGTCGAGAACGGTAATCCTGAGGTGCAGCCACTGCACCTGCTGGGGGCGCTGCTCGAGGATCGCGAGGGCGTGGTGATTCCCGTGCTCGAGAAGGTCGGCGTGCCGGTGGAGCAGCTGCTGAGCGGCGTGCAGGCGGCGATCGCGCGGCTGCCGAAGGTGCAGGGCGGCGGCCAGCCGGGGATGTCGGCGGCACTGTCGAAGGTGCTGGATCGCGGCTTCAAAGAGGCGGAGAACTTC
>CAZZZQ010000409.1:0-3983 GCA_964658405.1 uncultured Sphingomonas sp. | reverse complement strand
CTGAAGAGGGCAGCCTTATTGCAGGTGAGGCAGTCGCAGATTCATCGACGGTGGCCAGCGTAAGCGCCGATGCCTCTGGTGCAACTGATACGCTGAATGCAACTAGATTGTCGCAAGACATAGCCGCCAATCCAACAGCCCCTAGAGCACTACCATTGAACAGACCTGTAGGAGGTAGTCCTACTCAAAACAGTTTTGTGCAGACCCGTATTGCAGACCTTCAGCAGCGAGGTGCCAACTTCTTCCGCTTAAATCAGCAGCAAGTAGACATCAATGGAATCCGCGTCGGCGTAAACCGGCCTGATCTCCAATATACACTGAATGGCCAGAGATACTATGAGGAATTCGACGTCCCTTCGTCTACCCGGGGTCCACTTCATGAAATTCGCATCACATCAAATGATCCTAGCGGCGTAGTCCAACTTTTCAAAATACCGTGACCATTCCATCGATCCTGTGGGGCAATCGTTTCGCTCCAATAACGTCCGCTTTTGGTTTGATTCAAGCACCTCTTTTGGAGGCGGCTACGGCCCTGACTGAGTGGCGTAAAGAGATCCATGGCGGTGCCGTGGAAGTCAGGCACCTCAACGAGGGCTTGGAGAAGAGCATTTTGAGGTTGGAACCACTAACTGGGGGAGTACAACCTAGGGAGATGCTCGTTGCTACGAGAAACACCGATTGGACAGCCCTATTCGACTGCAGCGTGCAGGGTAGCGACCCCAGTACCCCCGTCAGTTACCTCGCTCGGAAGCTCCAGTGCCAAGGCGTTTCTTTGGCATGGATTCCGTCAGAGGCATGTGGCGTTGAGTCGCGACTGGGCGCACGCCAGTTCGAACTATTCAGCCCAATAGCAACAGATTTTATCAACTACGTGCGATCTATTTCTCTCGTCCAGGACTCCAGGGGATGGCGTTTCGATGCCAATGGAACGGTGCAGTGGTTCGAGGACACAGAGGCATATAGTCGTCGTAAGACACCAGAACGTTTCACGGCAGAGATGCTGGCAAACTACGCTGAGGCACTCGACCTATTTCCTTTCCAGGAAAGCTTCTACCCAGGCCCCTCGGTTCTGATAACAAACCCATCCATACCACCACCTCACGCGAAAGTACTTAGTCTTCGCCAGGCTCAAATTTGGTTGGGGATTTGTGAACATGAATGAATTCTGAGTGGTTTGTGAGATCTTGATTGCAGGTGTCTTATAGACTTCCTACAATTGGCACCGTCTTGGTGAGAAGTTCTCCTGGTAGCGCACTGGCCTAAGTGGTCCAACGGGGCCTTTCGCTGGCGCACTAATAGGAATTTCAACATTGATATTGACAGACTCCTAGCGATCTACGCTCACCAAATTGTGCGCGGACAGAATGTCGATTCCAGTGCATTCAACTCGTGGCCTTCGGCGGCTCTTCAGAGGGCCTGATCTTGCGCAGGCGGCCTGCGAGTCTCGTGAAAGGACATTTCATTCATTGACTTTTATGTTCGACCATTTGTCAATCGAGAAGCGCGTTTAACCGACCGAATAGTCGCTCGAAGCGCTTCATCGTCGCATCGTCGATACGCGTCAAGAGGGCTCCGGGGGAGCGCATCAGGTAGTTCGCGGGCTGGTAGTGGTCGAACTTTGCACCCAGGGCGGCCTCTGCCTGCTTGACGATCCGCCCACCCGTCGAAGCCGACAGGGGGATCTGGGCAACTCCGGACGCACGCAACAGATCGAGGTACCAAGCGGGGTCGAACAGGTCCTCCAGATCAGCCTCAGCGGTCTCGGTGATCTCGGTCAGGGGCACGAGCCTTCGGGCGTCGAGCAAGCCTCGCTGCACCATGCCGGTGACCTTCTGGTTGCCGCCGGCCGCCACGTCCATGAGCACGGTGACATTGAGGTCGCTACCGCCGAGCAGCGCGATGAACGTAGGGATCTTGTCCAGTCCCCCGACTGGAGTGAGCGTCCACCTGGGGTCAAGGGGGGTCCCGCCGGCTTGCCGGACCAGGTCGCTCATGACGGTCAGGTACACCACGTCGGCAGGGCCTTCCACGACGAGCTGGTCCGCGCCAATGATGAGTGTTTGCGTCATGTCCACCCCGAGCGCTCCGAGCAGCGGGAACACGGTGTCCGGGCGGGCGGCCCAGATGTCTTCGCTGATCGAGGTGCCAACGGTGTCCAGGTCCTCGACGGTGCGGCACCGCGCCAGCCGGGTCGGTTCGATCATGAAGAGCGAGTGCGTCGTGTAAATGACCTGGTGGTGCGGGGCGATGCGCTCATCGATGAAGCGCAGCAGATCGCTCTGGGCCCTCGCATGCAGACTTGTGCCTGGCTCGTCGAGGAGCACCACACGTCGGTCCTCGTCGGCGTACTCACTGAAGGCGGCGAGGAAGGAGAAGAACCAGATGAAGCCCTTGGACCGCTCGGCCATGTTGAGGGTGACCCGGTGACGCTGGTTGCGGACCCGGATCTGCAGCCAGGGCTCGGGGACGGGGCTACCAGGGGTAGGCCGGAACTCGATGTCGAGCTCAACTGACAGATCGGTGTTCTGCGTCCAGTAGTCGAACAGCTCGTCGGTGAGCTGGTTCGCGGCCGCCTCGAGCGCCGCCTTGCGGGGCTCGTACTCGGCCTCGGAGAACTCGGCGGACTCGACCCCAGCCAACCGCAGCAGGGACAGCGCGGTGCGCTCACCTGCGCTCAGGTCGTTCTCGGCGACGGTCTGAAGGCGGTGCACCGAGACGCTCCCAGGCAGGATGTTGTACTCGTCGAAGTACTGGAAGCGGGGCAGGTGCCGGTACAGGTGCTGCCGGACTTCGTTGGCGAGGTTGCGGGTGCTGAGGTCGGTGGCGAGTGTGGTGGCGGCCGGAGCCTGGGTGTCGGCCGCTAGACCTGCGATCGTGGTCTCCACGTCGCCCTGCATATACCGGTCGGGGTCGAGGCCCGACGACGCCACAAGATGGCGCAGGACTCTTAGGTCGTCGATGTCGTCCTGCCAGTACAGGGATGTCTCGCCGTAGCGGCAGCTGAGGGTGAAGGAACCGCTCATGGCGCCGGGGCCGAACGTGCCCTCAACAGATGCGCGGTCCGCGTCCTCCAGTTCGAAGGTCAGCTCGACCGGGGCGGTGGTGGAGATCGTCTTCCGGTCGCGGGAGCGATACCGGCGCGGATAGTCCCGCAGGTCCTCGAACCCCACCGGGTGGCCGCTGGCGAGCGGATTGAGCCGGTACAGGGCCTGGAGGACGGCTGTCTTGCCCGACTCGTTCTTCCCGACCAGCGCGGTGACCTTCTCGTCGACGGTGAACTGCGTCGTGTCGGTGACGCTCTTGAACTTGCTGACCTGGGCCTTGACGAGCCGCACGTGCACCTCCCGCATCCGTCCCCCACGGTGAGTGAGGATCCCCCCAAGGTTAAACGTCGGGTCCGACAACGTCCGGCTGCTACAACCTCGCGTGACGCTGTCTTCGACGCTTCTTAAGCCTCGTAACGGCACAGGCTGCGAGGGACTCGGCCCGTCGAAGCGCGGGCCGTCCCTAACGTAGTGGTTCGCCCGAGACCACGGGGTACCTCACGACGCGGACCTTCTCCCGCATCGACATCGAGGGTGGTGTCGGGTCGAGCGGTGTTCGCATGAGGGTCGCCGGCGCCGTTGTGTTGGGTGGCCTCCCTCGCGGCGAGGACGCGCTGGATCTCATGAGGATCGTGAGTGTCCAGAGTGTCGTGCATTGCGCTGGGGATGGTGTCGGGGAGACCCATGGCCGTGGCGAGGTCGCGGGCGTTGGCCAATTCGCCGCGGGCCCTGTAGGCGTCCTCGATCGCGGCCACGACGGCGCGCAGCTGCTGCAGGACGGCGACCCAGCCGAGGTGGCTGTCTGGGCTGCTCGCCCGGAGAGCCCGCTGCACCTGGCCGCTCGCGCGGAACGCGTAAGGAGATCTGGGCCCGCGCTGGCTGCCCGGCGGGGAGTCGATGTTGTGGTGTTTGAGAGAGACCGGGAAGCCGGGGGAGGGG
>CAZZZQ010000408.1:0-3992 GCA_964658405.1 uncultured Sphingomonas sp. | reverse complement strand
ATCTATCGCTCCAGCCGCCAGGCGGAGCAGAAGTCCTCAATATCCTCCAGTAAATCCACGCCGATCTCCTCCGGTGCCAGCCGCAGGCCATTCTTCCAGAGCAACTTGAACTGCGGGAACTCCTCGAAGACTGCCTCGTCCTTCGGATAGAGGTAGAGAATCTCGACGACGGTCTGCCTCTCCGCCAGCCGCGCCAGCAGACGCCGCAGCACCTGTGCGTGGAACGGATTGTAGAGGTAGAGCAGGATCGGGCCGTCGGGCAGCTCAACCTCCGTCGCATCGCCGCAGACGACCCTGACGGGAGCCTGCGCCCTCTTCCAGATCGACAGGTTATGCGCGGCTATCTCAGCCAACGCCGGGTCCAGCTCGATCCCGATCGCCTCGCGGAAGGTCTTCTCCGAGGCGATCATAAGGGACCGCCCTTTGCCACAGCCGACGTCGATGAAGGTGTAGCTCGCGATGGACTGCGTGCCAGGCGTGCTCTGCCACTGGTCGAGGATTGCCCGCATCCGGGAGGGAGCGACCCCGGCATACGCCGTTGCAAACTGTGCGTTGCGGTGTCCGGCGCTAAGGGCTCCACCCTGGATCCAGCCACTGGTATCCACGCCATGCTCCCGGTCGAAGGGGTGCGCCGATAGAGGGGCGTCCTTACCGCGGCGAATCCGTCGTAATCCCATTCGCAGAGCTCCCGCCACACCCTTTTGACGAACAGCCCACCGCACCCATCCATTCCACTGTGTCAGCATGTCTGCGTCTCCATAGGACTGATTTCACTGGACCTAAGGTACAGCGATCTCCTGCATCGCAGAATTAAAGAAGCATCCCTTGGCGTGCCAAATGATGGACCACGACGACGTCACGCAGGCGATTGCGTCCAATCAGCGTCCTGACAAGGTGGAGAGCGTGTCCAATCTCGTACTAGTCGTCTTTCTTTCCGCCCTTGTGGCCGGATCTTTCGCCCAGCAGGGAGCCGCTCCTGCTGCTGACGTGCTGAGAACACAACCTGCAAAAGACCCGGGGCTGGTCTTTGAGGTGGCCACGATCAAGCCTGCCGGTCCGTCCCCAGACGGCCATACGCACATCAACTATCCCTCGGGCGGCGGCTTCAGCGCCCAGAACATCACCATACTCACACTGATGCAATGGGCCTATGGGATGCCGGAGCGACAGATCCTTGACGGTCCGGCATGGCTCTCCGCAACGCGCTTCGACCTCGAAGCGAAGACAAGCCCGGAGGGAGACGCCGCGCTGCGGGCGATGCCCTCGGAGCAGGAGGCGAAACGTCGGATGGTCCAGGTCTTACTCGCCGACCGGTTCAACCTGAAGGTCCACACCGAGACCAGGGTCCTGCCCGCGTATGATCTTGTTCCTGCCAGGGGCGGATCGAAGCTACAGGCCAGCCAAGCGAACGGCAAAACGATAGGCGTTGGACGGACTCACTTTTACGGCACGGGACTGACGCTGACCCTTATCGCTGAACAGCTTTCGCAGCTCTCCGGCCGGATCGTCGTCGACCGGACTAACCTGTCCGGGACCTACGATCTAGCGCTAAAGTGGTCTTCGGACGACGCACCAGCGACCGACGATTCGGCTCCTTCACTCTTCACGGCGATCGAGGAGCAGCTAGGACTCAGGCTCGAGAGTGCAAAGGAGCCAGTTGCGGTCCTGGTCATCGATCACATCCAGCCGGCCTCAGCAAACTAGGCTGTGGAGCGGTGCTGTTCATCTGGAAATGAAGCGGTGTAGCATCGCTCGTGGATGCCTGGAGGCAATGATGCGGACCATACAAATCACCCTGATAGCAGCCACACTCCTCGTCTCTGCTGCCGCCCTCGCAAAGGACAAGCCGAAGCTCCTTCCTGCCTACGTTCTGCAGGCCCGGACGGTCGCGGTCCTGGTCGACCCGGATGCAGGGGTCTCGATCGACGATCCGAGAGCTAACCAGGTTGCGCAGAAGGATGTTGAGGCCGCGCTGCAGAGCTGGGGCAGGCTTCAGCCTGTGCTGAGCACAGAGGGTGCAGACCTGATCATCTTGATTCGGAAGGGGAACGGCAAGGTGGCGAGCCAGACGATCCCTGATCCCCGCCAGAACAGCCGTCCGGGCACGGTGACATCGACGGATGACAGCATTTCGATGGGTGCGCAGCATGGTCGGCAGCCCGATCTTTCAAGCAATCCCGGAGCATCGCCGACTCTCCCGCGTCCGCAGCTTGAGGTCGGCGAATCGACCGACTCGCTCAGCGTGTTTCAGGGAGGAGTGGGACATCCGCTCGACGGTAGCCCGGCCTGGCGCTCGGTGTCGGAAAATGGGCTGCGATCGCATTCTGTGCCCGCGGTCGGGGAGTTCAGGAAAGCGATTGCAGAGGCCGAGAAGGCTGCCGCTAAGAAACCCTAAGTAGGGACCAGCCTCTATTTGCTCGGGACCAAGGCCCGCGATTTGAGCCGCTGCGGGACCATCACCATCTTCGACAGGTCGAAGCCCTGTGCCGCAGCCTTACCTTCAATCTCCGCCAGGGTCTCCGGCGGCATCGTGGACGTTCGGGAGAGCACCCACAATGACTTGTGATTCGGCGCGCCGACCAGTGCCCACTCGTAGTCCGGGCCTAGCGCGATGACGGAGTACTTCGTTGAGAATGGCCAGATGTACGTCACCTTGAACCGGCCATCATCATTCTTGTCGAGAAGCTTTCCCGTCGCATTCTGGGCGTCGGTGTTGCCATCCTTCAGACTGCATGCGTCCACGATCTGGAAGGTGCGTGCCTTGTCGCCCATGGCATACAGCATCATCCCGTTGCTGACGCACTTCTTTTCCCGCTTATTCGGCAGCTTTGCAATCTCATACCATGACCCCACGACGCGTCGAAGGTCGAGCTGCGGCACCGTGCCCACTGCCTGGGCTTGCGCGGTCAGAGGCGAAAACAGCCCTGCTGTCATAAGACTGATCCCAGCCAACCGCAACACCTGCTTCATCATCCCTGCCTCCTGATCGCTGCTTCATACGATGCGAGATCCGTCCCGGAATCTCCGGGGATTTGGAACGGCTCGCCGGTTTCGGGTTGCGCCTTGAATCCGGGCTGCTCCAACGCAATCCAATGAGACGACGACACCCTGCTCTTCGAAAGGTTTTGCATGAACTTCAAAACTCTTGGTAACACTGGTCTCCTAGTTTCGCAGATTTGTCTCGGAACCATGACCTTCCACGGCGGCGAAGGCTTCTGGAAGGCGATCGGAAACGTCGACCAGGCCGGCGCGGATGTACTCCTCAAGAACTCCATCGATGCCGGCGTCAACTTTGTCGACACCGCCGATGTCTACTCCGAGGGCCAGTCCGAGATTATCCTCGGACAGTCGCTGAAGAATCTGCAGATCGCCCGCAAGGATCTCGTCGTCGCCACCAAGGCCTTCGGCCGCGTCGGTCCCGGTCGCAACGATGTCGGAGCATCGCGTGGACACATCATGGACGCCGTCGATGCCTCGTTGAAGCGACTCCAGACCGACTACATCGACCTCTACCAGATTCACGGGACCGACCTGGTGACGCCGGTCGAAGAGACCCTGCGGGCGCTCGATACCCTGGTCAGTCAGGGGAAGGTCCGCTACATCGGCGTCTCCAACTGGCAGGCGTGGCGGATCATGAAGGCTGCCGGAATCTCCGAGCTGAAGAACCTCGCCAGCTTTGACACCCTGCAGGCGTACTACTCGATTGCCGGGCGCGACCTGGAGCGCGAGATCGTGCCGCTGCTCGAGGACCAGAAGATGGGCCTGCTGGTCTGGAGTCCGCTCGCGGGAGGTCTGCGATCAGGCAAGTTCACGCGGGATAACCAGAAGCCCGAGGGCTCCCGTCGCTCGGAGTTCGACTTCCCTCTCGTCGACAAGGAGCGCACGTGGTCGATCATGGACGTCCTGATCCCGATCGCGAAGGCGCGAAGTGTCTCGCCGGCGACGATCTCGCTGGCCTACGTGCTGGCCAAGCCTTTTGTGACGTCGGTCAT
>CAZZZQ010000407.1:0-3997 GCA_964658405.1 uncultured Sphingomonas sp. | reverse complement strand
CATCGCCCACCGCATCGGCGGTCGCCTTATAGCGCGTCGGCGCGTCCGGGAGATAGATCTCAACGAAAGACGTACCGGTATACACCGGCTGCGCCTCCGACAGCAGTGGCCGAACCCGCGACCACGCACCATCCGCCCCTGCGAGCAGGTCCGTCGTCACAACCTCACCATCCGCAAAGGTCAGCTGATGTCGCCCACCGCCGAGCGAGGTCACTGCTGCAAGCTTCTTTCCCCACCGAATCGTACCCGCCGGAAGCGACTCAACCAGGATCCGACGCAGGTCCCCGCGCTGCACCTCGGGCCGACCCCCGTTGCCCTTATCAGGCTCCTCCTGCAGCACGTTCCCGTCCTTATCGAGAATCCGTTGCGCCTCCGCTCCTTCGTGGATGATCGCGCGAAACTCCTCAAAGAGTCCCGCCGCCTTCAGCGCAAGCTGCCCGTTGTACTCGTGGATATCGAGCTGCCCGCCCTGCCCCCGCGCATCCGGCGAGCTCTCCGCCTCGTAGACCGTCGCCGCGATCCCATGGACGTGAAGGACGCGCGCCAGCATCAGCCCGCCCAGCCCCGCACCAACGATCGCGATTGAATCCTGCCCTGAACCACAACCAACATCAAGCACTTTATGGAACGTCATTCCACAATACTGGAACGCCATTCCATTTGTGTCAAGATAGCGTATGGCAAAGAAAGCACCGCGCCGCGAAGAGTCCCTCTCCCGCGAACGCATCATCGAAGCTTCAATCGAGCTGCTGGACGCAAGCGGCGAGGCCGGGCTGACCTTCCGCACCCTCTCCGAACGGCTCGCCACCGGCCCCGGCGCAATCTATCACCACATCGCCAGCAAAGGTGATCTTGTAACCGCCGCCTGCGACGCTATCATCGCCCGCACAATCGACGCCCACGTCACCGGCGCAACCCCGAGGGCCAACCTCCGCGCCCTCGCGCTCGGCATGTTCGACACGATGGACGAGCACCCGTGGGTCGGCTCCGCGCTCACCCGCACCACGGGAACCTTCCCCATGGTGCGCATCGTGGAGCCCATCGGCCGGCAGCTAATCGCCCTCGGTGTCCCCGGAAAAGATCAGTGGGCTGCGGCCTCCGCCCTGCTCAGCTACATCCTCGGCGTAGGCGGACGCAACGCCGCCAACGGTCAGTTCGCCCGCACCGAAGGCATCGACCGAACCGAGTTACTCGACACGCTGGCAGCAAGGTGGCAGGAGCTCGATCCCACCGCCTACCGCTTCGCACGCAGCATCGCCAGCCATCTCCGCACCCACGACGACCGCGTCGACTTCCTGGCAGGAATCAACCTGATCCTCAAAGGCCTGAAGCAGAAAGCAACCCACTAGCTCTTCGACAGGAGGTCCAAAAAACGTCCGGATACCCCACCCTTGCAGCCCCACCGCAAGGGTGGGACGAGCAATGCCTTCACAGGCCCGAGCAACGCTCAACCCCACCCACACCCTGTCATCCTGAGCGAAGCCGAAGGACCTGCGGTTGCCCTCCCACCCAAGCCACCAAAGCCCGCCCTCAGCCCTCCGCTAAGAGTGAGAACCCGCCGCCGGATACGTCGTATACCCCTCTGCCCCGGTCGTATAAAACGTCTCCTTATCCCCCTCCGCCAGCTTCACCCCATCACGAAACCGAGCCACAAGATCAGGATTCGCAATATACAAACGCCCGAATGAAACCAGGTCCGCAAAGCCCTCATCAATAATCGCGTTGCCTGTCTCAAAGGTGAAGCCGCAGTTCGCCATCAGCGTCCCCTCGTACATCGGGCGGAAGTGCTTCGCCACATGCACAATCGCGTCCGGCACATCATCCACCGGCTTCATCGGCTCCAGAAAATGCACGTACGCCAGCTTGTACGCACTCAGCTTCGGCACCAGGTAGTCGAACGTCGCATTCGTCTCCCGATCAATCGTGAGACCCTGCATTCCGTGCGTCGAAGGCGACAGCCGCAGCGCGATCTTCTCCGCCGGCAGCACCTCACCCACCGCGTCCAGCACCTCAAACAGAAACCGCGCCCGGTTCTCCGGACTGCCGCCATACTCATCGGTCCGCTGGTTCGACACGTCGGACAGAAACTGGTTGATCAGGTAGCCGTTCGCCCCATGAACCTCAACGCCATCAAACCCGGCCTGATCCGCACACTCGGCGGCATGCCGAAACTCCGCCACCAGCCCGTGAATCTCTTCGATCGACGCCGCATGCGGGATCGGCGACGGAACATACCCGCCGTTCATGTACGCATTGACGCCATCCGCCGTGATGCCCGACGGCGCGATCGGAGCCTGCCCGCCAATCAGATCCGGGTGCGAGATGCGGCCCTGGTGCCACAGCTGGCAGAAGATCCTGCCTCCCGCCGCATGCACAGAATCCGTCACCGCACGCCATCCGGCAACCTGCTCCGGCGTATAGATTCCCGGAACATACTCCCAGCCACTGGCGCGCGGGCTGATATGCGTCCCCTCCGTCACGATAAGGCCGGCGGTAGCGCGCTGCGTGTAGTACTCCACCTCAAGCGCAGGCGGAACATGGCCCGGGTTATCCGCGCGGCCACGCGTCAGCGGCGCCATGCAGACGCGGTTAGGAAGATCCAGGGCTGCACTCTTGAACGGGGTAAGTAATACGTCACTCATGGGTTATGGGATGGCGAGGGCTCGCCTCGAGTTGCGAAGGTACAGACCGCGCTTTGGTGTCGTCAAACAGCGCAGCGCAACCCGACCATTCCGCCAGCTGCGCGCAGTCATCGGACCAGCGACCGACGGTCCACCCCTCTCCCCGGAATGCAGTTAACATGTCCTGACGGCAGACCCCTCCCTTTCGAGGTTGCGAGCGAGCCCCACCAGATCCAGGAGACCTATGAAGACGACCCGCCGTGGCTTTGTACAGCTTGCCATCCCCGCCGCCAGCGCCCTGCCCCTGCTCGCTGCCGGCGCCGCCGCACAGCCGGCACCGAAGCGCCCCACCAGCGATAGCCCGGGCGGCTTCGAAGGCCAGCGCCAGCCCGATCAGGGCGACGGTCAGTTCGTCAATCCCGTCTTCCCCGGCGACCACCCCGACCCCAACGTCCTCAAGGATGGCGACGACTACTACCTCAGCTACTCCTCCTTCGACTACTACCCCGGCGTCGTCCTCTGGCACTCCCGCGACCTCATCAACTGGACCCCCATCGGCCCCGCGCTCCACACCCTCATCGGCTCCGTCTGGGCGCTCGACCTGGTCAAACACGACGGCCGCTACTTCATCTACATCCCCACCTTCCGCCCCTCAGACGCCACCGGCACCGACGGCTCGCCCTTCAGGATCTACGTCATCCACGCCGCGAGCATGCGCGGTCCGTGGAGTGAGCCCGTCGACATGGGCATCTCCGGCTACATCGACCCCGGCCACGTCGTCGGCGAGGATGGCCAGCGCTACCTCTTCCTCAACGGCGGCCACCGCGTCCGCCTCACCCCCGACGGCCTCCACACCGCCGGGCCGATCGAGCACGTCTACGACGGCTGGAAGTACCCGGAGGAGTGGGTCGTCGAAGGCTTCGCGCTCGAAGGCCCCAAGCTGCTCCGCCGCGGCGACTGGTTCTACATGTTCTCCGGCGAGGGCGGCACCGCCGGTCCGCCGACCAGCCACATGGTCGTCGTCGCCCGCTCCAGATCCATCAACGGCCCATGGGTCAACTGCCCGCACAACCCCATCGTCCACACCGGCAGTGGCGACGAGCGCTGGATGTCGCGCGGCCACGGAACCCCCGTCCAGGGCCCCAACGGCGACTGGTGGCTGCTCTACCACGGCTACGAGAACGGCTTCCGCACCCTCGGGCGCCAGTCCCTGCTCGAGCCCATCGAGTGGACCGAGGATGGCTGGCCCATCGCCCGCGGCGGCGACGCCGACCTCCCCATGACCAAGCCCGTCCCCGCCTCGAACAACCCCCACGGCCAGCCGCTCTCCGACGACTTTAAACAGAATCGCCTCGGCACCCACCTCGCCTTCTTCC
>CAZZZQ010000406.1:230-4009 GCA_964658405.1 uncultured Sphingomonas sp. | reverse complement strand
CACGCCCGACGGTTCGAGCAGGAAGTGGTACAGCAGGATATTGACGATGATCGGTCCGAGGATCGTCAGCCCAAGCGGGACAAAACGGCCGACGAGCAGAAGAAGACCGGCGACGATCTGACAGAGCGCAACGAAGTTCAGATATTTATGAGTGGCCAGAAGTCCCATGAACAGTCCAGCATCGCCGGTCGGTATGGGCATCGCGATGAGGTGCAGGATGTTGTTCAACCCGAAAAAGAAGAACATAAACCCCAGCAGGATGCGGACGACGAGAACGGCCTTGCTCATAAAAATCTCCTTTTGATCGCAGGCTTACGATACGGCTCATGAGTGCTTGCGTAAAGATGAGATGCTTCGGTAGCGTGAATCATGGTCAAGAATCTTCAAGCTTCAGGCGTTCCGCTGTCTCTCGAGGGCCGCGTCGCGCTCATTACAGGAGGCTCCCGGGGGATCGGCGCGGCGACCGTGCGGATGTTCCGGCAGGCTGGCGCAAAGGTCGTCTTCAGCTATAAATCAGCGACCCCGCAGGCCAATGCTCTCGTTGAGGAGTGCGGTGGCGAGGAGTTCTGCCGCGCGATCTGCCAGGATCTAGCCTCCGCGGAGGATGGCCAGGCGCTCGTCCGCGCAGCGATCGAAGCCTTCGGCCGGGTCGATTGCCTCGTCGTCAATCACGGCATCTGGCCCTCGCATGACGCGCCGATCGCCGAGATGAGCGTTGCCCAGTGGCGCGAGACCATGGGGATCAATCTCGACAGCGCCTTCGGGCTGGTCCAGGCTGCGGTCGCCCAGATGAAGCTGCAGGCCCCGATCGGACCGGCTCGCGGTCACATCGTCCTCGTCAGTTCCACCGCCGGACAGCGCGGCGAGGCCTTCCACGCGGACTATGCCGCCAGCAAGGGCGCGCTGATCAGCCTGACCAAGAGCCTCTCGAGCGAACTCGCCGGCCAGGGGATCTACTGCAACTGTGTCGCGCCCGGCTGGGTCGTCACCGAGATGTCCGCCGCTGCCCTCCAGCACCCGGAGACGTCCAAGAAGGTGATGGCAGTCATCCCGCTGGGGCGCGCCGGCCACGTCGACGAGATCGCCGGGCCCATCCTGTTCCTCTGCACACCGCTCGCCGGCTTCATCTCCGGCGAGATCTTCAACGTCAATGGCGGCGCCGTCCTTGTTGGCTGATCGAGGTTCTATACCGATGAAGTACCTGCTCCCCGCACTTGCCCTGGCCGCCACGCTGATCCAACCAACCGCGCTGCACGCCCAGGCCAGCGACATTCCAAGCGCCGCCCCGACGCAGGGTGCCGGAAAGAGCCAGGAGGAGCGCGGTCGCGTGCTGCTGGACCAGATGGTGACAGCGCTCGGCGGACCGCTCTGGCTGAACCGCAAGACGATGGAGCAGCAGGGCCACACGGCGAGCTTCTTTCGCGGAGCGCCGACCGGGAGCGTCGTCGACTTCTGGTCCTTCCGCCAGTTTCCCATCGGCGGACAGCCCGACCTCGAGCGGATCGAGTACACCAAGAAGCGCGAGGTCGTTCATATCTGGACGAAGGACACCGGCTACGAGGTGACCTATAAGGGCAAGACCACGCTGCCCAAGCTGCAGGTAGACGACACGCTCCGCCGCCACGCGCACACCATCGAAGAGGTAATCGCGACCTGGCTGAAACAGCCCGGCGTCATCGTGCTCGCCGAAGGAACCGGGATGGTCGAGCGGCGCATGGTCGACAAGGTAACGGTACTCGGCGCGAATAATGATGCCGTGACGATCGAGCTCGACGCCACGACACACCTTCCGCTTCGCCGGACGTTCGAGTGGCGCAACGACACCTTCAAGGATCATGACGAGGACGCGGAAGAGTACGACGATTACCACGACGTACAGGGCCTGCCGACCGCCTACGCGATCACGCGCTATCGCAACGGCGACATGGCCTCGCAGCTCTTCATGCAGAAGGTCGTCTACAACAGCCCGATTGCACCGGAGCTCTTCGACCCGAATCAGCCGGTCAAGAAGGTTCACAACGTCTTCTAGATCATCGAACGCGAAGCGTCCAACACCCCACGAAGGCCCCGGGATGCCCGCCCGACGCTAGGGCGCCCTGGCACTTGCATCAGGGTTAGCACTAACCAGCCACGGTTTATACTCGGGTGTGCTATGAGCAACCCTATGAACACTACACTGGACCAGACCGAAACAGCTGAGACGACCGCAGCAGCCCCCGCGCCGGCGCAGAAGCAAACGATGGATATTGGCGAGATCATGGCGATCCTGCCGCATCGCTACCCCTTCCTCCTGATCGACAGGATCGTCGAGATCGATCGCAAGACGCGCATCGTTGCGATCAAGAACGTCTCGGTGAACGAGCCGCACTTCCAGGGCCACTTCCCTGACTACCCGATCATGCCCGGCGTCCTGATGGTCGAGGCGATCGCCCAGGCCGGCGGAACGCTCCTGCTGACCGAGATCCCCGACCGCGCCGACAAGCTGATGGTCTTCACCGGCATCGACAACGCGAAGTTCCGCCGGCCCGTCGTTCCGGGCGATCAGGTCCGCATCGAGGTCAAGGTCCTGCAGTGGCGCAGCCGCGCGGTCAAGATGCTCGGCATCGCGACCGTCGACGGTAAGGTCGTCTGCGAAGCGACCGTGATGTGCCAGCTCGTCCCGCGTCCGGCGAAGACCCCCGAGGCCCCGGCGAAGACAGAGGCCGAGTGAGCATCCATCCGACCGCGATCATCGCCAAGGGTGCGCAGGTTCCGGCAAGCTGTACCGTCGGCCCCTACTGCACCATCGGCGCAAACGTCGTTCTCGGCGAGGGCTGCGAGCTGGTGTCGCACGTCGTCCTCGACGGTCACACGACCCTTGGCGTTGGCAATCGCATCTTCTCCTTCGCCTGCATCGGAATCGCGCCCCAGGACCTGAAGTATGCCGGCGAGCCGACCCGCGTCGTCATCGGCGAGAACAACACCATCCGCGAGTACGTCACCATCTCGCGTGGAACGGTGGGCGGCGGCGGCCTCACCTCGGTCGGCGACGGCTGCCTGATCATGGCCTACACGCACATCGGCCACGACTCGTCGATCGGGAACGGCTGCATCCTCGCCAACTCCGCCACGCTCGCCGGGCACGTCACGGTGGAGGACTACGCCGTCGTCGGCGCGCTCTGCCCGGTGCATCAGTTCTGCCGCATTGGCCGTTACTCCTATATAGGAGGGGGCACGACGATCACGCAGGACGTCCTCCCCTACTCGCTTACGTCGATTGAACGCAATAACCACGCCTACGGTCTTAACAAGGTCGGCCTGGAGCGGCGCGGGTTCACCCCCGAGCAGATCAAGCAGCTCCGCGCGGCCTACCGGCTCCTGCTGAACTCAAAGCAGAACACGACCGACGCCCTTACCTCCATCCGCGAGCTGCTCGCCGCCGAGAACGCCGACGAGCATGTGGCCTACCTCGCAGACTTTGTCGCGAACAGCCATCGCGGCGTGATCAAGTAGGCGGGCTGCCCATGACCGCACCCGCCAAGCTGGGCCTCATCGCGGGCAACGGCCGCTTCCCGTTCCTTCTGCTGGAGGCGGCACGGGCCCACGGTCTCGACGTCGTGGTCGCGGCGATTAAGGAAGAGACCGATCCCGAGATGAATGTGAGAGCCGCGGCTGATCCGCATATCCGGGTCCACTGGATGTCGCTCGGCCAGCTCTCGCACCTCATCGAGACCTTCCAGGCCGAGGGGGTTACGCGGGCGGTCATGGCGGGCCAGGTCCGGCACAAGCAGATCTTCTCG
>CAZZZQ010000406.1:0-220 GCA_964658405.1 uncultured Sphingomonas sp. | reverse complement strand
CCGGACTGGCGGCTCGCGAAGCTGCTGCTCAGCCTGCGGACGAAGTCGACCGACATGCTGCTCGGCGCGGTCGCGAAGGTGCTCGGAGACGAGGGCATCGAGCTGATCTCCTCCACGGCCTACCTGGAGCCGCTGCTCGCGAAGCCCGGCGTCCTCACACGGCGCCCTCCCACGGACGACGAGCGGAAGGACATCGCCTACGGCCGCACCGTCGCCCTCG
>CAZZZQ010000405.1:0-4031 GCA_964658405.1 uncultured Sphingomonas sp. | reverse complement strand
GAGCAGGACGCGCAGGATGTCCACCAGGAGGCCTTCATCAAGGCGTACCGCCACCTGGGGAACTTCCGGTTTGAGTGCTCGTTCTACACATGGCTTTACCGCATCGTGACCAACCTCTGTCTCGATCAGCTGCGCAGGCGGAAGAGCCGCCGGGAGGATCCGGCGACGGTGCTCGACGCGAGCGGCGATGAGATGGATCTGATGGCCAACATTACGGACGATCGGGCGATGGCGAATCCTGGCCGCGAGCTCGACCGGAAGGTGATGGCGGAGCAGATCAAGGACGCGCTCGACAAGCTGACGCCACGCAAGCGGACCGTCTTCGAGCTGAAGCACTACCAGGGATTGAAGCTCCGGACGATCGGAGAGATGTTGAGCACGACGGAGGAGACGGCGAAGAACACCCTCTTCCGCGCAACAAGAAAGCTGCGGGAGCAGTTGAAGACGGCACGCACCTCCTGATCGCAGGGAACGATGACCGGGCTTCTGCAGACGTACGAAGGGCAGACTAAGGGCGATTCCAAAGACCCGTGCTGTCCGTTTTGAAGAGCAAATTTTTTGAGGCTGGCCGAGGTAAACGCAGATGAAATGTGACATGGCGCAACAGAACGTAATGCTGGCGGTCTACGGCGAACTCCCTGACGAGTTGAGCGTATCGCTGGAGCTTCACCTGGCGAGCTGTGAGGAGTGCCGGCTGGAGCTGGCGGCGATGGGCGAGCTCGACGGCTACCTGGCACTGAATCCCGTGGTCGAGCCTTCGCCGAACCTGCTTGCGAGCAGCCGGATGCGACTTGATGAGGCGCTGGACCAGATTCCCCCGCACGGATTCTTCACACGGCTTCGCAGCAACTTCTTCAACTGGATGGGCCATATTCAGGGGGCTCCCGCCCTGACCACGCTGCTGGTTGGCGTTGGATTTCTGGGAGGCAACTTTACCCATCGCTACCAGGTGGCACATCAGCCGGTGAAGGCTGAGAGCGGCGTGATGGTGATGTCGAATGCGACCCAGGGTGCGGTGGCAAATGTCACCGGGATCGTGCAGACTCCCGATCCACAGGTCGTCCAGGTCAAGTACAACCGGCTGGTTCCGGAGACGATGGAAGGCTCGCTGGACGATAAAGAGATTCGTCAGCTGCTGCTGGTCGGCATGACGCAGGGTGCGAATAACGAGGTGCGCGAGAGCTCGGTCAACCTGCTTTCGAACGAGTGCAAGGTCGGCCATGCCTGCGCGGCGGAGAAGGACGGCAAGGGGATTCGCGGGGCGCTGCTGGTCTCGCTGCGGTACGATCGCAACGCCGGTGTACGGATGAAGGCGCTCGAGGGTCTGCAGCCGTATGTCGGGCAGGATCAGCGGGTTCGCGATGCCATCCTTGAGACGCTGGCGAAGGACAGCAGTGCGGGCGTCCGGGCAAAGGCGATCAATCTGCTTACGCCGGTTCAATCGGACTCCAGTGTGCGTCAGGTCTTGCGCACCGTGTCGCTTCAGGATGACAATCCTTATATCCGAACAGCGTCCTTTCATGCCTTGCAAAGCTCGGCAGATATCCAGTAGCCTTCTCACGGTTTTCGCAGCGCGCTCCGGTGTGCCGCAGATGCGGGTTTGAATGTCGAAGTTCATGAGCCACGACACAATGAGCAACGGAACGGAGCGGACCATTCCGCGCAGCCGCCAGGTGCGTCACTATGTGCTGATCGCAGGGTTTAGCGTACTGCTGGCGGGAGCGATCCTGATGCCGCGGACGCTTCGCGCGCTGGCTCCCTTTGCCGCGTCCGGCGGACATCTCGGGCGAGGCCCGCAGGGCTATCTTGGCATCAACTTCCGCGATGTCAGTGATGAGCAGGTCAGCGTCCTCCGGCTGAAAGAGGCTCGCGGCGCGGAGATTATCCTGCTCGATCATGACGGCCCGGCGTTTCGCTGCGGTCTGCGGGAGCACGATGTCATTCAGCAGATGAACGGCCAGGTGATTGAAGGGGAAGAGCAGCTGCGGCAGATGTTGCGTGAGCTGCCGGCGGGGCGGACTGTATCGTTCGTCATCAGCCGCGACGGGCAGCAGCAGTCTCTTTCGGCACAACTCGCGAATCGCGACACCCTTGGCCAGGAGGCCTGGGAGCGCCATATGACCGTGCCTGATCCCTCTGCAGCCGATCCCATGGTGCATCGCAGTGGCTTTTTCGGAGGCGGCGCGCCCAGCGTGGTCGAGGTGCCGAAGCATGGCTTCCTGGGGACTTCGATTCTCAGCTCTTCCTATACAGGTGCACTGCTGGAGATGATGGGGCCGCAGCTTGCGGACTACTTCGGCTCCCAGGGCGGGTTGCTGGTCCGCGAGGTCGATCCGAACAGTCCGGCGGCGGCTGCAGGGCTGCACGCAGGCGATGTCGTTGTACGCATCAATGCGATTCCGGTGGTAAGCAGCGCCGACTGGATCAAGATCGTCCATGAGAATCGCGGAAAGCCGCTGGCTGTGGTGGTTCTTCGCGATCGCAAGGAGCAGATCCTGACGCTGACGCCCGATTCGAAGAAGCGTTCGAGCGTAATCCCGCACCTCTGGCCGGGCGGCAAGGCTCATGGTGAGCCTGCGGTTGGCATGGTCCAGCCTGTGAGTACGATGAACTAGAATTCGCCCCGGCATCCCGGACTATGATTCAATGAAACTAACGCTATGGCTCCAGTCGCTACATTCGTCCCGCCCGCTCTTCCTGCTCCGAAGCCCATCAGTTTGAAGCGTCGCTGGAAGAAGGTGACGCGGAAGGTCCGTGAGCTGGGGTCGATCGGATCGGCGCTGGCCTCGACCGGCCACCCGTACATGGCGCATATCGTGCCGATGCGCCGCTGCAACCTCGCCTGCACCTACTGCAATGAGTTTGACGATGTCTCCGATCCAGTGCCGATCGACGAGATGCTTCGCCGGATCGATCACCTGGGCCGCCTTGGGACCAGTGTGATCACCATCTCCGGCGGCGAGCCGCTGCTGCACCCTGAGCTTGACCAGGTGATTGCGCGGATCCGCAAGACGGGCGCGATTGCTGGAATGATTACCAATGGCTACCTGCTGATGCCGGACCGGATCGAGCGGCTGAACAAGGCCGGGCTCGACCACATGCAGATCTCGATCGACAACGTGATGCCCGACGATGTCTCGAAGAAGAGCCTGAAGGTTCTTGATAAGAAGCTGCAGATGCTGCGGGAGCATGCCGAGTTCCACGTGAACATCAACTCGGTTGTCGGCGGCGGCATTGCGAATCCGAACGATGCGCTGACGGTCAGTGAGCGGGCGCTGGCGCTTGGGTTCAGCTCGACCATCGGGATCATTCACGACGGTTCGGGCCAGTTGAAGCCTTTGGGGGATGAGGAGCGGGCCGTGTGGGATAAGGTTCGCAACCTGACGCGGCGGAGCTATTCTCGCTTCAACCACTTCCAGGAAGCCATTGCCAACGGTAAGCCGAACGACTGGCGCTGCCGGGCTGGCGGGCGCTATCTCTATATCTGTGAGTTCGGGCTGGTGCATTACTGCTCGCAGCAGCGTGGGTATCCCGGGGTTCCGCTGGCAGGGTATAAGACTGCGGATGTAAAGCGGGAGTTTTTGACGGAGAAGTCGTGTGCGCCGAACTGCACGATCAGCTGTGTGCACCAGGTGAGCTACATCGATCACTGGCGTGCGCCGCAGAGTTCGTTTGTGAGTCCGAATTCGAGTGGGCATGGGGCTGCAGAGGCGGAGCTGGTGCAGATTCGATAAAGAATGTTTTAAAGCAAAAGAGGGCTGCCTGTTCAGGCAGCCCTCTTTACGTTTACGCGATGCTTTTCTTTTTGAAGGCAAGGGCGACAGTGCCCTGACGCCGGGCGGGCGCCACTTCGTGGGGTGTTGGACGCTTCGCGTTTACCGCCAGAGGTTTGTCTTTGCCATATCCAGCACCTCGTGGCCGTCGCCGTGGAGCATCGCCTTCATCATGTACAGATTGAAGCCCACCGCCTGCCCCGCCGTGATCATCGGTGGAAGCGACAACTCCTGCCTTGCCACCACCACATCAATCAG
>CAZZZQ010000404.1:0-4032 GCA_964658405.1 uncultured Sphingomonas sp. | reverse complement strand
TCCGCCAAACCCGCCGCCCGTGATGCGCGCTCCGAAACATCCCGGCTGCCGCGCTGCGATCTCAACCAGCGTATCGACCTCGGCGCAGCTCGCCTGGAAGTCGTCCCGGAAGCTCGCATGGGCCTTCGCCATCAAGCGACCGAACTCCTCCATGTCGCCCTTTGTGAGCGCCTCACGCGCCTCAAGGACACGCCCATTCTCGGTCACAATATGGCGGCAGCGGAGAAAGCTTGCGGGCGTCATCTTGTCCCGGCATGCCTCAAGATCGGCGACCGTCGCGTCCCGCAGTGCAGAGATATCCATCCGTTCGCGGACGATGACCGCCTGGCCGGACTCAACCTCGTCCCTGCGATCTCCATACTCGCCGTCTGCGATCGCGTGCTTCACCATCGAGTTGCAGATCACCACCTTCACAGCAGGGGGCAGGGGCAACATCTCAAACTCGAGGGAGCGACAATCCAGCAGCATCGCCCGATCCACCACGCCGCCCGCAACGACAAACTGGTCCATAATGCCGCTCTTGGCACCAACATACTGGTTCTCGGCACGACGGCAGAGCGTCGCAATCGCCTCCAAAGGAAGCGAGACATCGCTGTGCGCCAGGAGCGCCACAGCGGTCGCCACCTCTACTGAAGCAGACGAACTAAGCCCTGCGCCCAGCGGCACATCCCCGATCAGCGTCATACTGAACCCGCTGACCTCGATCCCCGCCTGCTGCATGCACCAGAGAACGCCGACCGGGTAGTCACTCCAATGCCCCTGCGGAGCCCGCTCCAGACCTGCAATCTCGAAGCTCTTCTCTTCGTCGAAGTTGGTCGAATGGAAGACGGCACGCCCGTCGCCTCGCGGGCTGACAATCGCCACCGTCTGGAATCCAATCGCCATCGGCAGGACGAGTCCACCCGTATAGTCCGTGTGTTCGCCGATCAGGTTGACACGTCCGGGCGCAGCAAAGGCGCGACCCGCCGTTCCGAAATGCTCCTCGTGCTCCTGGAGCATACGATCTTGATTCACGCTTCATCTCCCATGAGCGAACTGTAACTCGCTCTGCCCTACCAATGTATCCGAATACATCACCGTGCGAAAGCAACCCCGCCCGCTTCAGCGGGGTTGCGCACACTTCAAGCTTGATCGAACCGTTTACTATCCTTCAAACTCCGCTTCAGGCTGCGGAAGAACGTCGTTCGGCCCCGCTAGCCAGACGTACAGCGTAGGAAGAAGGAAGAGGCTGATAATCAGGTCCGAGATCAGCCCGCCGACGATCACGACAGCAAACGGCCGCTGTGAATCCGATCCGATCCCATGCGAGGTCGCCGCCGGAAGCAGGCCCAGCGTCGCCACCAGCATCGTCATCATGATGGGACGCAGACGAAGCACCGCCCCCTCGACCGCTGACTCTTCGATCGAGTGGCCACGAGCGCGCATCTGGTTGATGTACTCCAGCATGATCACGCCCGTCTGCACCGATACGCCGAAGAGGGCAAGGAAGCCCACACCGGACGACACGCTGAAGTTCGTTCCCGTCACAAAGAGCGCCAGCGTTCCGCCAATCGGCGCAATCGCTACGTTCGCCATGATCAGCATCGCCCACTTCAGCGATCCAAACATCGTGTACAGAATGAAGAAGATAAGCCCGATCGTGATCGGAACGACGATCGCCAGGCGCTTCGCCGACCGCTTCTGGCTGGCATACTCGCCCGCCCAGTCCAGCTTATAGCCCGGAGGCAGCTTGACCTGCTTCGTCACCTTGTCGATCGCCTCTTCGACGGCGCCGCCCAGATCGCGGCCACGAACGCTGTACTTGATCGCCACGTAGCGGGAGTTGCCTTCGCGATAGATCTCGGACGCGCCGTCGATCACCTGAGGCTTCGTCAGCTGGGCAAGCGAGACCCGCTCCCCGGACGGCGAAACCAGCCGTACACTCTCAATCGCCTGCTGGCTGTTGCGATACTGCTGCTGATAGCGCGGCACGACATCGTACCGGGCCTCACCCTGCAGAACTTGCGTCACGGCGTTGCTGCCGACCGCCGTCTGGATGGCATCCTGCACATCTGACACGTTGATCCCATACCGCGCAGCCGCAGGCCGGTCGATGACAAAGTTCAGGTTCGGCTGACCGATGACGCGGAAGAGGCCAAGATCCTGGATGCCCTTGATCTTGCTCATGACGCCGACGATCTCGTCGCCCTTCTGCTCCAGCAGCTTCAGATCGTCGCCGTAGACCTTCACCGCGAGTTCACCCTTGACCCCGCTGACCGCCTCTTCCATGTTGTCCGAGATCGGCTGTGAGAAGTTCCAGATGATTCCCGGTCTCTTCTCCAGCTCACGGTCCATAGCCGCAATCAGCTCGTCCTTATTCTCGTGGAAGACTGCGCGCCACTTCTCCTTGGGCTGCAGGTCGACGAAGTACTCCGTATCGAAGAAGCCAGTCGTATCAACACCGTCGTCAGGACGCCCAACCTGGCTGATCACATCCTTGACCTCTGGAAACGCTGCAAGGACAGGACGGGCCTCGTTCATGACGCGCACACCCTCCGTCGGCCCGGTGCTGGGGGCGAGCGTTCCGCGGACCCAGATGGCGCCTTCGTCGAGGTGCGGCAGAAACTCCGACCCGATCGCACCGCCCTCGGTGAGGATGATCGCGAGCGCAAGGCCGGCGAGTGTGGCACCAACGACGATCCATCGCGACTCAACCGCCCAGAGTGCCGCCGACCGGTAGTTCTTGGTCAGGAAGTTCATGACCGGGTTATGCCACTCCTTCGCTCCATTCTTGAACAGGAAGCTCGAGAGCACGGGCGCGAGGAACATCGAGAAGACCAACGCACCCAGCAGGGCAAACGCGACCGTCCACGCCATCGGGCGGAACAGGCGACCCTCCACCTGCTGCAGCGTAAAGATCGGCAGGTACGCCGTGACGATAATGCCGATGGCATAGAAGACCGGCCGCTGCACCTCGTGCGCCGCCTCCCGAACGATCTCCAGCGTGGTCCGGGACGCCGCATCCTTGCGGTTCATGTGGCGAACGATGTTCTCAACCATCACGACGGCGCCATCGACCACCATGCCGAAGTCCAGCGCACCGAGCGACAACAGGTTTGCCGGAATATGCTGCAGGTCGAGACAGATCGAGGCGAACAGCAGCGAGAACGGGATCGTCAGCGCAACGATGATCGCGCCGCGCACATTCCCGAGGAACAGGAAGAGGATGATCATCACAAGGACGATCCCCTCCGTCAGGTTGTGCAGTACTGTATGCGTCGTCAGGTGGACCAGGTCGTCGCGGTCGAGGAACGGAACAACCTTGACCCCGGGCGGGAGCAGACCCGGCACAGCCGCAACCGCCGGCTTGCCATTCGCTGCCGGCTTCGCATCCGTCCCGTTCAGCTCCTCGACCTTGGCGTGGATGCCATTCAGCACCTCGTCCGAGTTCGCGCCCTTCTGCAGCAGGACGATTCCCTCAACGACGTCCGGGTCGTCTACCACTACACCATCCTTACGGAGGATGGCTTTGCCGATCTGGCCCAGCCGGATCTTCGAGCCCTGCACGACCGTCGCGATATCCCGGATCCGGATCGGCGTGCCGTTCTGCGTCTTGATCAGCGTATTGGCAATATCGTCGACGTTCGTAAACAAGCCGACCGCACGAACGTTGATCTCCTGCTGTCCTTCTTCGATAAAGCTGCCGCCCGCGTTGACGTTATTCGCGGTAAGCTGCTGCTCCACCTGCGCCATCGTCAGGCCGTACGAGACCAGCTTCTCGGGATCGATGCGGACCTGGTACTCCCGCGTGATGCCGCCAAAGCTCGAGACGTCAACGACCCCGGTCACCGACTTGAACTGCTTCTCGAGCGTCCAGTCCTCAAGCGACTTCAGCGCCATGTTGTCGTAGTTCGGATTCGTGCTGGTCAGCGTGTACCAGTAGACCTGGCCCACCGGGCTCCAGTCCGTTCCGATCTGCGGCTGCAGGTTGTTCGGAAGGGTCACGCCCGCAATGCGCTCGAGCACCTTCTCGCGATTCCAGTCGTTCGTGCT
>CAZZZQ010000403.1:0-4041 GCA_964658405.1 uncultured Sphingomonas sp. | reverse complement strand
GGAGCTCACAGGAATTGGAAAATATACGGGCGAGATGTCTGCGTGGCTGGCCTCGCGTGGCCACGAGGTCCACGTGGTGACGGCGCCGCCGTATTATCCGGCGTGGCGGATCCGCGAGGACTATCGAGGCACCCTGTATCGAACGGAGCGATCTGTAAATGGCCCGGTCGTCTACCGGACGCCGTTGTATGTTCCTGAGGTCCCGAACGGGATCAAGCGAATGGCTCATCTCTGCTCCTTTATGCTCGGGAGCATCCCGGTGATGCTGCGGGAGATGTTCTGGGCGCCGGACATTATCTTTACGGTGGAACCGACCTTTTTCGGCGCCCCGCTGGCCCTGCTGTCGGCGCTGGGGGCGGGAGCGGCCTCCTGGCTTCATATCCAGGACTTTGAGGTCGACGCAGCGTTTGAACTGGGACTACTTCCAGCGAAAGGCCCGGTCCATGGGCTTGCGCTCTGGCTGGAGGAGGCGTTTACGGACGCGTTTTCGCGGGTCTCAAGTATCTCGAACAAGATGGTCGAGCGGACCCTGCTGAAGGGAGTCCCTCCCGAGCGGGCGGTTCTGTTTCCGAACTGGGTGGACGTCGATGCGATCCATCCACAGGGAGACAAGCCAAACAGCTTCCGCAGCGAGTTCGGGCTGGAGAACAAGATTCTGCTGGTGTATTCGGGGAATATGGGCAACAAGCAGGGGTTGGAGCTGCTGGCCCCGCTGGCTCGTTTCTTTGAGTCAAAGCCGAATGTGCACTTCCTTTTTTGTGGGGATGGAACGTATCGGCCGCTCCTTGAGCCACAGGTAAGCGACCTCAAAAATGTGACCCTTCTTCCTTTACAGCCGATTGAGCGGCTGAATGACCTGCTCAACGCGGCCGATATCCACCTGCTTCCCCAGCGTGCCGGAGCGGCGGACCTGGTGATGCCTTCGAAGCTGACAGGAATGCTCTCGAGCGGGCGACCCGTGATCGCGACGGCTGACCGGGGGACGCAGGTTGCCCACGTCGTAGAGGGCTGCGGCCTGGTCGTCCCGCCGGAGGATGGGGACGCTCTGCACGCTGCCGTGACGCTGCTGATCGAGGACGAGGCGCTGCGCCGACGGCTTGGGCAGGCTGCCCGGGCGTACGCGGTACGATATCTCGGCAAGGAAGAGGTTCTTCTTCAGTTTGAACAAAACTTGAAAGAGCTTTCCGGAGATGCGGGAGCGTAAAGCTGTCAACCGCTGCGTATTCTCATCAAGTAAACTTTAGCCAGATCGATCTACAAGGAGAGTCACGGTTTGAAGATAGCGCTGATCACGGGAGTCACTGGACAAGACGGAGCCTATCTGGCGGAGTTTCTGCTGCGGAAGGGCTACGAGGTTCACGGCATCAAGCGACGGAGCTCGCTCTTCAATACAGCTCGAATCGACCACCTCTATGAGGATCCGCATTTGCCGTCGCCCAAGTTCATTCTTCACTACGGCGACCTGACCGATAGCTCGTCCCTGATCCACATTGTGCAGAAGGTGCAGCCGGACGAGATCTATAACCTCGGAGCGCAATCGCACGTGCAGGTTTCGTTTGAGCAGCCGGAGTACACGGCCGATGCTGATGCCCTGGGCCCGCTACGACTCCTGGAGGCGATCAGGATCCTGGGACTTGAGAAGAAGACGCGCTTCTATCAGGCGAGCACCTCTGAGCTTTACGGCCTGGTCCAGGAGATTCCGCAGCGGGAAACCACGCCGTTCTATCCCCGGAGTCCGTACGCGGTTGCGAAGATGTATGCGTACTGGATCGTGGTGAACTACCGCGAGGCATACGGGATGTATGCATGCAATGGCATCCTGTTTAACCATGAGTCGCCGCTGCGTGGCGAGACCTTTGTGACGCGCAAGATTACACGTGGACTGGCTCGTATCAAGGTGGGTCTGCAGAAGCAGCTCTTTCTCGGAAACCTTGACGCAAAGCGCGACTGGGGCCATGCGCGGGACTATATCGAGATGCAGTGGCTGATGCTGCAGCAGGACAAGCCGCAGGATTTCGTAATCGCCACGGGCGAGCAGTACAGTGTGCGAGAGTTCGTGCAGCGGTGTGCCGCGCTGTTGGAACTTGAGCTGACCTGGAAGGGAAGCGGTGCCGAGGAGCAGGCGGTCGACAAGGACGGCAATGTTGTCGTCGCCGTAGACCCGCGCTACTTCCGTCCGACAGAGGTTGAGACGCTGCTTGGCGATCCGTCGAAGGCAAAGCGCGAGCTTGGCTGGGTTCCGCGGACGAGCTTCGACGGCCTGGTCAAAGAGATGGTCGAGGCGGATCTGAAGACGGCGCAGCGAGATGCACTTGCTGTCGCTCACGGCTTTGACGCATTCACTGTTCGCGAAACCTAACCTTCTGTGTCCGAGTACAACTCTATGGCGAACTTTATGAAGTCTGACTCTCGCATCTATATCGCAGGCCATCGCGGCCTTGTTGGATCGGCTATTCACCGGGCGCTCGAACGTCAGGGTTTTACGCAGATCATTACGAAGGGCAGGCAGGAGCTCGATCTACTGGACCAGCGTTCGGTCGAGGACTTCTTTGCGGCGGAGCAGCCGGAGTTTGTTTTTCTCGCTGCCGCCAAGGTTGGCGGGATCTATGCGAACGATACCTATCCTGCAGACTTTATTCGCGAGAATCTGATAATCCAGACGAATGTGATTGAAGCGAGCCGACAGGCTGGCGTGAAGCGGCTCCTGTTCCTTGGGTCAAGCTGCATTTATCCGAAGCTCTGCCCGCAGCCTATCAAGGAGGAGTACCTCCTGACGGGTCCGCTAGAGCCGACGAATCGGTCGTATGCGATCGCGAAGATTGCCGGGATTGAGCAGTGCTGGTCCTACAATCGCCAGCACGGAACGCAGTACCTGGCGGCGATGCCTACAAATCTTTATGGTCCGGGCGACAATTTTGATCTGAAAAACTCCCATGTGCTGCCGGCGTTGATACGGAAGACGGCGGAGGCGAAGTTTGATGGGCGTAAAGAGCTGGGTGTCTGGGGGTCAGGAACCCCGCGCCGGGAGCTGATGTATTCGGACGATCTAGCCGAGGCGTGCACCTTTCTTTTGAACCTGGAAGACAGCAAGTTCCAGTCGCTGATGGTTGAGGATGCTCCGCCGCTCATCAATATCGGGACCGGGGAAGACGTCACGATCCGCGAGCTTGCGGAGACCGTTGCGCGGGTGCTGGAGTTTGAAGGCGAACTGGTCTTCGATGCGAGCAAGCCGGATGGGACGCCGCGGAAGTTGATGGATGTCACGCGGCTCCACCAGCTTGGCTGGAAACATACGACCAGCCTGGAACAGGGCATCAAGCGGACCTGGGACGCGGTGCGTGCCCAGCTTACCCCCGTCGCCTGATGCGGCGACTTCGTTTGATCGGGGAAAGCGACCCTTCCGCAACTTCCGGGTCTATACGGATATGAGACGAGCGGTGCTTCTCCTGGCTGTGGGATATTTGAGTGTGGTGCCGGCAGAGGCTGCGCTTGCACAGCGCCCGACGGTGGCCGAGCAATACTTCTTTTCTGCAATCAACCAGGAGCGGGTCACTCGGGGACTTTCCCCGGTGCGACTCGATCTCAAGCTGAATGCAGCGGCAGCCGCACACGCGCAGGAGATGGCCCAGCGAGGCGCGATCTCGCACCAGTTTGCCGGCGAGCCAGAGTTATCGACGCGCGGGTCCCTTGCCGGAGCTCACTTCGACAGGATCACGGAGAATGTAGCGGAAGGGCCTTCGGCTACGGTGCTGCACGATGCATGGATGCATTCGCCGGGCCACCGCGCAAATATCCTGGACCGCAATGTCGATGCGGTGGGCATCTCTGTGCTTGAGCGGCATGGCCAACTCTATGCCGTGGAGGACTTCCAGAAGACGGTTCAGGCGCTTTCGCTGGAGCAGCAGGAGGCCGCAGTGGGGTTACTGCTCGACCAGGCGGGGTTGGAGCTGATTCCGGACAAAGAGGCGCGACAGACATGCTCACAGGCCTCCGGGTATGCGGGTGATGAGCAGCCCAGCTTCGTCGTTCGATTTACCGCTG
>CAZZZQ010000402.1:0-4044 GCA_964658405.1 uncultured Sphingomonas sp. | reverse complement strand
GTACCTCGGCTGGAAGATGCACTGGCACAAATAAACACCTGCACGACCGAGCGGCCGGATCCCCCACGGGTCCGGCCGTTTCTTTTTGCCCGCAATTCCCTGCAGCAGTGACTCATTTCGCCCCACATTCATCTGACTGGGATAGTCTATGGGCCTGATATGACGACGACCAAACGCAGCTCCACGAAGCGCACCGCGGCGAAGAAAACCACCGAACCAGTCCTGAACCTCTTCATCAGCCGTGACGAGTCGTGGCTCAAGTTTAATCAGCGTGTCCTCGAGGAGGCCCAGGACGCCACAAATCCGCTCCTTGAGCGGGTCAAGTTCCTCGCCATCACGGCCAGCAATCTGGACGAGTTCGTCGAGATCCGCGTCGCCGGTATCCTGCAGCGGATTGAAGACGGCCACAACCAGCCGCAGGCTCCGGATGAGGGCGGCCTCACCCCCCAGGAGCGCCTCGACACCCTCAGCCGCTCGATGGAGCAATTTGTTCGGGAGCAGTATCGCTGCTGGAACGAGCAGCTCCTCCCTGCCCTCGCCAAGGAGAAGATCCGCGTCCTCAAATGGAGTGAGCTTAACGCCGAAGCTCGGGCGCACGCGATGGACTTTTATGAGAACGAGGTCGACCCACTCCTCACTCCGGTCACCATCGACCCATCCCATCCCTTCCCCCGTGTGCTGAACAAGGCGCTCTGCATCGCGCTTCTGCTGCGCTACAAGCGCCGCGGACCGGCAGGCACCAAGAGCGGCACCATCCTCGGCGTGGTAACGGTCCCCCGTTCCCTCCCGCGGCTGGTTCCGCTCCCGGCCGCTGAGGGCACCTTCGACTTCATCCTGCTGCATGAACTGATCGAGTCGCAGGTTGAGCGCATGTTCCGCGGCTACGAGGTCATCGCCCGGTCTGCCTTCCGCGTGACGCGCAACAGCAACCTCTATATGCAGGAGGAGGAATCGCGTTCGGTCCTCGAAAGCGTCCGCGCGGAGCTCCATAACCGGCGCAAGGGCGACGCCGTTCGGCTCGAGATCGAGGCGTCGGCCGCCGAAGAGATCGTCGAACGGCTCCGCGTCAACTTCGAGCTCGAACCCTGGCAGGTCTTCCGCACCGACGGCCCGGTCAACCTCTCACGGCTTACCAACCTCCCGTCGGCCGTCAAACGCCTTGACCTGAAGTATCCCGAGTTCATTCCCTGCCACTACAAGCTGGGATCGAAGTCGCAGGACCTGTTCGAAGATCTTCGCAACAAAGACATCATGCTGCACCACCCCTTCGACAGCTACCAGACAGTCGAGGAGTTCATCGAGGCCGGCGCGATCGACCCGGCAGTCATCTCGATGAAGCAGACGCTCTACCGCACCAGCAAGGACTCCCCCATCTTCCGCGCCCTGATCGAGGCCGGCCAGGGCAAGGACGTCACGGTCGTCGTCGAGCTGATGGCCCGCTTCGACGAGGACTCGAACATCCGGTGGGCACGCGAGCTGGAAGACGCTGGCGTTGGGGTTTACCACGGTATCTTCGGCCTGAAGACCCACTGTAAGCTCGCCCTTCTGGTCCGGCGCGATCCCGATGGCGTCATCCGGCGCTATGCGCACCTCGGGACCGGAAACTATAACCCGGTTACGGCCCGCTTCTACACGGACATCAGCCTGCTGACCTCACGGCCCGAGATGACCTCCGCCGTCCAGTCCGTCTTCAACTACCTGACGGCAGAGTCAGAGAGCGAGACCTACGAGCCCCTGCTGGTCGCTCCTCTAACCATGGCCGACTGCTTCGTCGGCCTAATCGGCCGCGAGGCTGAGCACGCAAAGGCCGGTCGGCCGGCGGCAATCATCGCCAAGATGAACGGCCTGCTCGAGCGTCGCGTGATCGAAGCCCTCTACGCTGCGTCGCAGGCGGGGGTCGAGATCGACCTGATCATCCGTGGAATGTGCGCGCTTCGCCCCGGCGTCAAAGGGCTAAGCGAGCACATCCGCGTCCGCTCGATCGTCGGCCAGTATCTGGAGCACAGCCGGATCTTCAGCTTCGCCAACGGCGGCGACCATGACACCTACTGCGGCAGCGCTGACTGGATGGCGCGGAACCTCTACGAACGCTGCGAGGTTGTCTTCCCCGTCAAGGACCCGGCGCTCTCCAGCAGACTGCGCGACGACATCCTCGCCTCGTACCTGAAGGACACCACCAAGGCACGCCTGATGCAGCCCGACGGCAGCTACATCCGAGCTACCCGCGAAGGCAAAGGTTTCAGCGCCCAGCAACACCTGATGGCTCTCGCACAGGGGACGGCCGGCAAAGAGAGCTGATCAACAAGATTGCCGCTACTCCTCTTCCCCATTTCGTAGAGAAGCTTCATTTCAATAGCAATCTCTCAGACAAACCGCTTCAACTCGTAACAACGCCGCGTCCAAAGACGCGGCGTTGTTGCGACTAAACCGACTACTGAACCGTAAGCGTAATCGTCGTGCTTCCCGTGATCGTTCCCGTGAGGCTATCCGTTCCGATGATCGTGATCGGATAGGTCCCGGCGGGCGTGTTGGTTGAGGTCGAGGTCGTCGTCGTTGAGCTGGAGCTTCCGCAGCCCATCGCCGTTGCGATCGCTGAAGTTACGAGCAATGCAAGCAGCACTCCCTGCCAGCGCCGACGCCGAATTCCCCCAAGCCCGATCATCAGTAGCGTCGCGAAAGAAAGACCGCCGCCGGCCACCAGCATGCTGACGCCGCCGGTGCCCCGGATGTTCTTCGCGCTCACCGCCGACGAATTCGTGCTGCTGTTGAAGGTAAAGGTACTCGTTCCAGTGCCCGTCGAGGTGATCGTGACCGCCGCAGGAGAGAAAGTATAAGTTCCGCTCAGCGTCGCCGAGGTGGTTGTGGCCGTCAGGTTGACCGTCCCTGTGTAGCCACCGCCCGCCGTAATCGTGACCGCCGACGTCCCGGACGCGCCGCTCTTGACCGTCAGATTCGCCGCAGTCACGCTGATCGACGGGTTTGTAACCGTTACAGTCGCGGTTCCAGCAGAGTTTAGAAACGCTCCGCCCGCCCCATCTGTCCCGCCGCCACCGAAGGTTGCAGTGATGACGTCCGATCCGACCGGCAGCGTGACCACAGATACCGGCAACGTCAGCGTAGCCGTTCCTGACGAGGCGGTGACAGTCAACGGAACGATCCCGAGGGTGCCAGTCGAACTCGAAAAGACGACATTGCCGGCGATCGTGCCGCTATCTGTGTTGACGGGACCTACCTTGGCGGTAAGTGTGAGAGAACTTCCTACTGCGATCGTCGTGACGTTGGAGGTGAGGGTCGTCGTGGTCGCGACATTGTTCACCGAGGGCGCGATGGTCAGAGGCACCGACATGGTGGCGGTAGACGAGTAGTAGTTGGCATCCCCGGAGTAGGCAGCCGTCACCGTCTGCGGTCCGCCAGTTGTGAAGGTGATGGTCGACGTCGCCACACCGGAGGCGTTGACCGTTCCTGTCGTTGTGGTCCCTCCAACGGTAAAGCTAACGGTGCCGGTGGCGACCGTGGTCCCGGTGGCGGGCGCTACCGTCGCAGCCAGCGTGACGGTCTGGCGAGTGACCGGACCGGAGGGTGTGTAGGTAAGCGTAGTCACCGAGGTGGCCTTGGTCGTTCCCGTTCCAAAGACATTGGCAAGGTTGTTCGCGTCAACGGCACCAAGACCGGTGACCTGGTCGTAGCCCGTCCCAGCGCTGAAGCCCATGAGACCGCCGGAGCAGCCCGTATCCGTCGAACTGACGACGCACGGAACGATGTTGTTCCCCGTGGTCACATCGTGGAAGGCGTTCGCATACGTGCTGCTCGTCGATGCCAGGGCGTATAGCTGCGGATTGATATTGCCCTGGGCGACTCCCAACTTCTGCTCAACGAGGGCGAGGATGCCGGCGAAGCTGGGAGCCGCAGCGGAGGTTCCACCGACAATGTTGAAGGAAGCACTTGTCCCTTCGCAGCCAAGGTTCGTGCAGTAAAGGTAGCCGTCATGGTTCGGGTCCGCGCTCAGGGAGATATCCGGAACGTCGCGCGTCCCGTCTGCAGGGA
>CAZZZQ010000401.1:0-4050 GCA_964658405.1 uncultured Sphingomonas sp. | reverse complement strand
GTTCCATAATCGAGCCGACATTCTCTTCGACCCACCGGGTCAGCACCTTCACATGCGGTGCGACCTCCGCGCCCCTCTCTGTCAGGCTGTACTCCACCTTGGGCGGCACGGTCGGATACACAGTTCGCAGCACCAGGCCATCGCCTTCGAGCGCCTGCAACGACTGTGCCAGCATCTTTTCGCTCACTCCACCAATCCGCCGCGCCAGTTCGCTGAAGCGCTGCGACCGCTCCAGCAGGACAATCAGGATCAGCAGTCCCCAGCGCGAGGTGACGTGGTTCAGGATGTCGCGAGTCGGGCAGCCCACCTTATACAGGTCTCCCCGGTTTGGCATGGATGGAGCAACTTGCATCTCTCGTAGAGCAGGCATACGAGTAGCTTACCTTAAGGTATGTACTTACAAAAAGTAAGCTAGTGCGCTACAGTTTCAGGGGAGTCGACGCCATGTCGTCGGCCAAGGAGAAAGCAATGATTGTAGTAACAGGCGCAACAGGGAAGTTAGGTCATCATGTCATCCAGGGATTGGTCAAAAAGGTCCCCGCATCTGAAGTCGTCGCTGCCGTGCGCAGCCCGGAGAAGGCGCAGGATCTCGCAGCGCTCGGCGTAGAACTCCGCGAAGCCGACTACTCAAAGCCGGAGACGCTCGCGACTGCCTTCGCAGGCGCGGAAAAGGTCCTGCTGATCTCGTCGAATGACCTCGAAAATCGCATGGACCAGCAGCGTGCGGTCGTCGACGCGGCTAAAAAGGCGGGCGTCTCGCTGATCGCGTACACCAGCATCCTCTACGCGGATACGTCGACGATTGGCCTCGCCTCCGACCACAAGGCCACTGAAGAGTACATCCGTGTGTCCGGCATTCCGTACGTCTTCCTGCGCAACGGCTGGTACCTTGAGAACCACACGGAGTCGCTCGCACCCGCGCTTCAGCATGGCGCGATCCTCGGTGCGGCTGGCGACGGCCGCTTCGCCTCGGCCTCGCGTGAGGACTACGCCGACGCCGCCGTCGCAGCGCTGACCACAGCCGGCGTCAGGAACAAGATCTACGAACTGGCCGGCGACACCCCGTACACCCTGTCCGAACTGGCCGCCGAGGTCGCGAAGCAGTCCGGCAAGCCGGTCGTCTACCAGAATCTTCCGGAGAAGGACTTCGAGGGCGCACTCGCCGGCTTCGGTCTCCCGGCACCGGTTGCGGCGATGCTCGCAGACTCCGACGTCGCTGCCGAAAAGGGTCAGCTCGATAGCTCAGAGCCAGACCTGAGGACCCTCATCGGACGTCCAACAACCACGCTGTCTGCTGCAGTCAAGGCCGCTCTGAAGGCCTGAAGGCTATGCAGTCGTGAGGGCTGGCTGCGTACCAGCCAGCCCTGCGTGCTCTAGAATCGAGACGCACGCATGAGCGTTCGGTTCAGGAGACAGGATGAAGCTTTGGATGAAGGTCGCACTGCTGGCGTGCCTGCCCGCAGGAATGGCAATGGCACAGGCGGCTCCGGCCAGCGATGAGGTCGCAACGCTAAAGGCAAAGCTGATGGACTGGCCGCAGCTCGACCGGTACAAGGCTGAGAACGCCACCCTCGGAACCTCCGGCATGACCGGCCGCGTCGTCTTCATGGGCGACTCCATCACCGACTCGTGGGGCCGCCGTGTTGGCTCCTTCTTCCCCGGAAAGCCGTACATCAACCGCGGCATCAGCGGTCAGACTACGCCGCAAATGGTCGTGCGCTTCCGTCAGGATGTGGTCAACCTCCACCCGTCAGCGGTCGTCATCCTCGCCGGAACCAATGACTTTGCAGGCAACACTGGCCCCTCAACCCCTGAGATGATCGAAGACAATCTCAAGTCGATGGCCGACCTTGCGAAGGCAAACGGAATCCGCGTGATCATCGCTTCGATCCTTCCGGCAGCCGACTACCCCTGGCATCCCGGCCAGAAGCCCGCGCTCAAGATCCAGGCACTCAACAACTGGCTGGCCGGCTACTGCATTAACCACTCCATCACCTACCTGGACTACTACACGGCGATGGCCGATGAGAACGGCGCCATGAAGCCCGGTCTTTCAAGCGACGGCGTGCACCCGACGGCCGAAGGGTATGCCATCATGGGCCCGCTCGCACAGAAGGCGATCGATAAGACGATCGGCGTTCGCTAATATCCAGCAGCCTTGCCGTAGATCCGCCGGGAATCATGCCCTCCCAGGAGCTCGCCCGTCGCAGGATCGACCATGATCAGCTCGCTGTCGCCCCACGTTCCCGGGCTCTTCTCGTCGGCGACCTGGCTGCGATTCGTGATGTAGCCCATCGCCTTCAGCTGGTCGCCCACCTCGACAGAGAACTTCTTCTCGAGGTCCAGGCGATCGGGCAGATACTGATGGTGGAAGCGAGGCGCGTCCGCCGCCTGCTGGATGTCGAGATGATTATCGACGACGCTGATCAGGTCGTTCGCGACTGTAGTGATGATGGTCGACCCACCCGGTGAGCCGAGCACAAGCGAGAGCTTTCCACGCCGATACCAGTGGCCATGTGTGGTGACGATGGTCGGCGTCATGGCCGAGAGCGGCCGCTTACCCGGCTCGATTGCATTCGCCGAGCTTTGGATCAGGCCGTAGGCGTTCGGCACGCCGACCTTCGAGGTGAAGTCATCCATCTCGTTATTCATCAGGAAGCCAAGCCCATCCACCGTGACGCCCGAGCCGAAGCCGCCATTGAGCGTCGTGGTGCTGGAGACGGCGTTCCCATCCTTGTCGACGATCGAGAAGTGCGTCGTCTCGGTGGACTGCTTATGCTGCGCAGCCGCCGGTGGCGGAGGCATGAAGCCCGCCGGGCGGACAAGGCTTGCGCTCGGCGTCGGCTTGTTCGGATCGATCGAGCTGCGCAGCGCGGCAGCGTACTTCATGTTGGCCATCTGCTTCAGCGGCAGCGTGTTGAAGTCGGAGTCGCCGAGATAGTCGCCACGGTCCATGTACGCGCGGCGGAAGGCCTCGGTGATGATGTGGACCTGTGCGGCCGAGCGATCCGGCCCCAGCTTCGGCAGGTCGTAGGTCGAAAGAATGTTCAGGATCTCCACCAGGATGATCCCGCCCGAGGAAGGCGGTGGTGCCGTAATCACGTCGAAGCCGTGATACTGCCCGCGGATGGGCTTACGATCCTTGACCTCGTAGTGTGCAAGGTCGTCCGCCGTGATCAGCCCGCCGCCTGCCTTCTCAAAGGCCGCGATCTGCTGCGCCATTGCCCCCTTGTAGAAGGTGGTCGGGTCTTTGGCGATGGCCGTCAGCGTTGCAGCCAGCAGCGGCTGCTTCAAGGTCTCGCCCGCCTTGTAGAAGTCTCCATCACGCTGGTAAAGGTGGGCGGAGACGGGGAAGCGTGTCAGGTTTTTGCTCTGCAGCGCGGCCGCCTCCGGTGCGCTCAGAACGAAGCCTTCCGTCGCCAGCCTGATCGCAGGCGCCATATCTTCTGCCAGGCTCAGCTTCCCGAAGTGAGCCTGCGCATAGGTCACGCCGGCGACCGATCCTGGGACGCCCGAAGCCTTATAGCCAACCAGCGACATCCCCGGAACGATGTTGCCCTTCGCATCGAGATACATGTCGCGCGTCGCCGCGGCTGGAGCCTTCTCCCGATAGTCGAGGAAGTGGGAGCGGCCGTGCTTATCGCGGATCAGCATGAAGCCGCCGCCACCCAGGTTGCCGGCGAAGGGATAGACCACGGCCAGCGCAAAATGCACCGCTACGGCTGCATCCACTGCGTTGCCGCCCTTCTGCAGGATGGCGACCCCGGCGTCCGTCGCGTCATGCTGGACCGTGGTGACCATCGCATGCGGCGCCCGAACGGGTGCTAGGCCAGGCTGCTGCGCGCTAAGGGTCGAGGCGAGTACGCAGAAAAGCGTCGAGGCGCGAAACGGCACGATCCAACGGGACGACGGCAGGGACAGGGGCAAAGGGCTTCTCCACTTGTAGGTGTGGTTGAAGGATAAACCGTTGCCTGTCTTCCTGCCGCGCCGGCCGCGAAGAATGCAGCGCTAATGCGATGCAAGCAGGGTAGCGACCCGCACCGTCCGTAC
>CAZZZQ010000400.1:0-4054 GCA_964658405.1 uncultured Sphingomonas sp. | reverse complement strand
CCACCCGCCACCGACCCGTCCGAAGCGCTCACGCCGACCCAGCAGGCCCTCGACCTCAAGCTCCGCGACTGGCGCAAATCCGAGTCCGAGAAGATCGGCCTGCCGCAGTTCTTCGTGCTCAGCTCCTCCACGCTGCGCACCCTCGTACTCCAGCGGCCTCGCACGATTCCGGAGCTGAAGTCCATCTCCGGCATCGGCCTCGACAAGCTCGACCGCTTCGGCCCCGCCATCCTCGCAGTCCTCAACGAGACCTAGACCATGCCAAACCAGACCAGCCACCTCCCGGAACCCGTAGAAAGCCGCACGCTCGACGAGATCGCCTCGCACTGCTTCGGCTGCAGCCCGATCAACCCGCAGGGCCTGCATCTGAAGTTCGCCGTCGACTCCGAGACCATCACGGCACGGGCGACCGTCAGCCTGACCCAGCTTCACGAGGGCCCCCCGGGGTACATTCACGGCGGGATCATCGCGACGATGCTCGACGAAGCAATGAGCAAGGTGAACCGGCCGCTGAATGCCATCGCCTTCACGCGGAACATGCAGGTCGACTACCTGCGACCCTCGCCGCTGAACCTGCCGCTGACGCTGATCGGTCGGCACATTCGCCGCGAAGGCCGTAAGTTGTTCAACGAGGCTGAGCTTGTGCACCCGGATGGGACGGTACTGGCACGAGCGACTGGCCTGTTCGTGGTGATTGACCCGTCGCTCTACCAGGGCTCATGAGGGCCACAGACGCTCGCCGCGAAGGGTGGGACCAACACCTAGCTGGCACCCCAGTACCCGCGGTCCCGCAGGAAGTATTCTTCATCCCAGCTGTGCATCATCGTCTGGAAGAACATGAACACCATCCGCCCATGTCCCAGCTTCTGGAATCGCCGGTTGGTCGTCAGAACCTTGCCCTTCACGATCCGAAACCGCTGCCGGGCCACTCCCTTTGAGAGCAGGTAGTCCTCCGCGAACAGCGCCTGCTCGTTAAAGCCGCCGAGCGCCCAGAACGCCTCCCGCTCGAACAACATAAACATCCCGGTCGCAAACGGCTTCAGCTTCGAGCCGATGTACTGCATCAGGTTGTTCCCCATATAGAGCGCATCGTCGAAGAAGCCACCCTGCCGGCAGGCAATATTCGTCGTAGCCAGGTGCAGATCGCGCCGCCGCATCGTCCACATGGCCCGGCGCAGCAGGGTCGGCTCGGCGAGCTCCACGTCGGCATCCATAAAGAGCACATACTTCGTGTCCGCGATCCGGGCGCCCGCGTTGCGCCCGACCGACGGAAGACCGCCCGGGATGACCTCAATGGCCAGCCTGTCCCGAAATGCCAGCGCAAGCTCGACCGTCCCGTCCGTCGAACCGGCGTCGGCCACGAGAACCCGCGTGGTTCGCATCGCTCCATAGTCCTGCATGCAAAGCGATTGCAGCAGCTTTGGCAGCATCGCCGCCTCGTTCTTGGCCGGGATTACGATCGTCAGTTCAGCGACACCCATCAGGCATCCTCCGTGCAGGCAAAGCACTTCTCGCCATCTTGAGCATCTGCCAGCGACCGGGCAGCACACATAAATTCGCCTTGAATTTTCAGCCAAAAGAAACTACCACGCACCAGGCCGGTCAACGCACCAATCACTTTTGGATAACTGTTATCCTTGGGGTTCAAGCGGACATAACCAACCGGCCCATGAGTGGCCGCCCCGCCCCGAAGGAGATTCCCATGGCAGACCACACCACCAACGGTAATGGCAATGGCAACTACGGATCCGCAGCACAGGGCCTTCGCCTGAAGGTCGGTCTCGCCGAGATGCTCAAAGGCGGCGTGATCATGGACGTCATGAACGTCGAGCAGGCCCGCATCTCTGAAGAGGCCGGAGCCGTCGCCGTCATGGCGCTCGAGCGCGTCCCCGCCATGATCCGTGCTGAAGGCGGCGTCGCCCGCATGGCGAACCCCAAGCTCATCAAGGAGATCATGGCCGTCTCCTCCATCCCCGTGATGGCCAAGGCCCGCATCGGCCACTTTGCCGAGGCACAGGTTCTGCAGCAGCTCGGCGTCGACTTTATCGACGAGTCCGAGGTCCTGACCCCCGCCGATGAGGTCTACCACATCGACAAGCACGCCTTCAAAACGCCCTTCGTCTGTGGCGCGCGGAACCTGGGCGAGGCGCTCCGCCGCATCGCTGAGGGCGCTGCCATGATCCGCACCAAGGGCGAGCCCGGTACCGGCGACGTCGTCCACGCCGTCCAGCACATGCGCCAGATCATCCGCGAGATCCGCGCCCTCACTGTCCTCGGCGACGAGGAGCTCTACAACGCAGCCAAGGTCCACGGCGCGCCGTACGAGCTGGTCCGCATGGTCGCCAAGGCCGGCAAGCTGCCCGTTCCGAACTTCTCCGCCGGCGGCATCGCGACCCCCGCCGACGCGGCCCTGATGATGCAGCTTGGCGCTGAGACGGTTTTCGTCGGCTCCGGCATCTTCATGAAGGAGGGTGCCATTCCCCTCGACGTGGAGCACAACACCAAGGACCGCGAAGAGGCCGTCTCCCGCGCCCGCGCGATCGTCCTCGCGACCACACACTACAACGATCCGAAGATCGTCGCAGAGGCCTCCGAGGCCGTCATCGGTTCGATGAAGGGCCTTGCAGCGGCTGCGATTGAAGAGAAGAACCTGATGCAGACGCGCGGCTGGTAATGGAGTTTCGTAGCTGCATCCTTCAATTGAAGGGTGCAGCTACCCTCACCCGCGCTCGAAGTGGAAGTGAAGCTCCTGCTCACTCGCGACCGGTTTGCCATCCTTCGTTGCAGGCTTGAAGACCCACTGCTGCACCGTAGCGATCACGACCTCGTCGACTCCGAATCCCAGCCCTTTCGTCTGAGTGACGCTCGTGATCTTCCCCTCTGCATCGATCACAATATCCACGACCACGTCCCCTGAAGTCCCGCGCGGCAGCTTGGAGAGATCCGGCTTCGGCGATGGATAGCTCCGCACCAGGGCGATATTCACGTTGCCAGTCCCGAGCGCGTCATCGCCAACCGTTCCATCCGGATGCGCCGCAGCCGGGGCGGTCGTGCTGGCCGCGCTTGCCTCCTCCGCCTTCTTCACCGGGAGCGGGACACGATCGACAGCCGTCTTTGGAGTCACAACGGGCTTGGTGATCGCGACCTTCACCGGCATATTCGACGGCGCGGGGCTATGGCCCGGCATGTACGTCAGCAGCATCCGCGAGCCGTGCGCGTCGCCCGGCAGCCGCATCGGTGCGACCCACAGCCGGCGCTCGTGGACGAATGCGAGCAGGACCAGAAGGTGCGCCAGGCCTGAAATTCCAATCTTCAGCCACCGCGAATCGATGCGAATCTTCGGAGCTTTCATACGCCATCCTCTCACCTGCAGACGGTCGAGGCTTCAGAAAGTCTCTATACTGGAGTTCTCACGAAGGACCTCTGCTCCCACAACCGCCATGCGCGATTGCGTGCGCTGCACGATAGACAAGGATCGAACGACGCATGACTGAAGCATCAAGACAGGGCAGCGAAAAGCCCACCATCGGTGTCCTCGCGCTGCAGGGCGCCTACGATGTCCACGCCGCAGTGCTCACCAGCCTCGGCGCGGCCGCACGCCTGGTCCGGCTGCCGGAGCAGCTCGACGGCCTCGACGGCCTCATCATGCCCGGCGGCGAGTCCACGACCATGCTGAAGTTCCTCGAGCGAAACCACTTCTTCGACACCCTCAGCACCTTCGTCCGCCACACCCCGACCTTCGGAACCTGTGCCGGCGCCATCCTCCTCGCACAGGATGTGGAGCACCCGCACCAGCGCTCGCTCGCCGCGCTCGACATCACCGTCGAGCGCAACGCCTACGGCCGCCAGAACGACTCCGCGATCCTCACGGCCGAGACCTCCCTGCCCGGCGGCCCGCTCGAGATGGTCTACATCCGCGCCCCCCGCATCACGCGTCTCGGCGCAACGGTCCAGACGCTTGCGACCCGCGATGACTCCCCGACGCTCGTCCGCCAGGGCCATCTGCTTGCCGCAACCTTCCACCCGGAGCTCTCCGCAGACCATCGCGTCCACC
>CAZZZQ010000399.1:0-4059 GCA_964658405.1 uncultured Sphingomonas sp. | reverse complement strand
GGTAGCTCCAGAAGCCGGCGGGGCGATAACCGCACTCCGGGCTCCAGATGCCGCGGGGGTGGCAGCCGATGTGGCGGCGGTGGGTCTGGACGGCGGTGCGAATCTGGGCGCGGACGCTCTCGTCGGTCCCGAGCAGAGGGAGGTAGCCGTGGGTGGCGGCGCAGGTGATGATGTCGATCAGGCCGGCGTCGTTGAAGTGGCGGAAGCCGGCGATGATGTCGTGCCCGAGGGCGTTGAAGTCGGCGAGTGCCTGGGTGAAGAAGCGGTGCCAGAAGCGGGCGATCTCGGCGTAGTGGGCCTCGCCGGACTGGGTGAAGAAGGCCTCATCCTCGCGCGCGGCGACGATCTTGCGCCCAAGATACTTTGGGAACTCCGCAAGGAAGACCGGGTGCGCCAGCTGTTCGAGCAGGATGGGGGAGAGGTTCAGATTACAGTGGAGCGCGATTCCGTCCCGCTCAAGGTTGCCGAGCACACGCAGCAGCGGGAGGTAGGTCTCGGCGGCTGCTTCGTGAAGCCATTCCATTCCGTGGGGCCATGTGCCGTGATTCACGACATACGGCAGGTGAGCGTGCAGGGTAAAGGTCAGGAACCCTGTCGGCTTTCTGGATGGCTGCGTCAAGTTGGAAGACCTCGAAGGTGGATACGGAGAGGCGTTCTTGTCATCGTACCGGGTGCCTCTGGGGTCGAGTGTACAGGTCGCGCGTCTTCGTCCTGCCCCGCAGCCCGGGAGAGTTGCCCTGGACTGCGGAGCCGGATCATCGGTTAGTTGCTCGGATGGCGCTGAAGGTCGGAATCGCCTGTGGATTGCTGCGCGGTGGAGACCCGAACGTCCACCGGGCTGGTCAGACGGAAGCTGATCAGGCTCTCGGAGGGAATCTGGACCTGCTGGCCTCGTGTGAGGCCCTGGGCTCCGGCACCGACTCCGCCACCGGCTGCTGCACCGATGGCTGCGCCCTTGCCGCCGCCGAAGATTCCGCCGAGAACGGCGCCGACTGCAGCGCCGCCGCCGACCTTTGCGGCGGTATTCTTGCCGCGACCGTTGCCCTCTTTGCTGTAGGGATCGGTCGAGATCGTCGTACGCTCCCCGCGATGGCTGAAGGTGACGAGCGAGATAGTCAGGAGGGAGCTTCCCTTGAAGTGGGCTGCCTCGTGAACTTCGTCAACGCGGCCGTTGACGCTCGATCCGGCCGGGATGGCTACGAGGCCGTCGACCACAACATCACTTGAGATGGTCCCGGAGAAGGTGTCACCCTGCTGGGTCGTCGCGCTGTCCAGGGTCTGGGTGATGCGGACAGGGATGGGTGTGCCGGCGGGAATCGTAACGTTGCGGAAGGCCGGGGGCGGTGGGGGGACCGGTCGCTGCTGGACCGGCGGGGCCTGCTGCTGAGGCGCAGGACGCTCGATCGGAGCGTTGACCGCGACATGCGGTGGGGGAACGTAGCGCTGCGGTGCCGGTTTGACGACGACCTTCGGTGTGCTCTTGACGGTCGGCGCGGGTGCAGGGGTCGGTGCGACCACGGTTGCGGCCGGGACGGGGGCTGGCTGGGCAGGGGTCTCGACGGTGAGGTTGTTCACGACGGACCGGATCCCTGCAACCTGCGAGGCGTCGCTGGCGGCGAGCGCACGGGCGGCCTGGCTGCTGACGGTTCCCTGGAGGGTGGCAACGCCCGCCTGAACGAAGGTCTGGACGGGCTCGGCGCTGATTGCGGCGTCGCTGGCCAGCCGCGCCTGCACGGCGGTATTCAGGCTGTTGTCATCGGGCGGCGGAGCGGCTGTTTTGCAGCCTCCGAAGCTGTAGGTCAGCATCAAGGCAGTGATCGCGGCGAACCTGGGGAGTGAGGCAGCTTTTCTGGCGTACATAAAGTCCTTCCGAAGTTCCTGAACGGTGTTCTGTCAGAGACAGAATACTGCTTTGACTCACACGGGAAGAAGAATGGTTTCGATTCGCGAGGCCGACTTTTTCGCTCCACCTTGCCGGACCGGGTTTGCATCTCCGGACTACCGCCGATTTAGACGTTGAAGTCCTGTCTACGGCACAACCTACGGAACAGGAAGGGCATCCTTTTTGAAGACACGGTCGATATTGCAGCGGGTCAGCGGAGTTGAGTTCTGAAGATCCGAGCTTTGATTCAGGCTGATGCGAGTACAGTAGAGACCGGCAAGTTTTTTCACTTCGGTGAACCAAGCTGAACGAAATAGGAGAGATACATGGCGGATAACGATAGCAACATCAGTGGATTCGGTTGGTTTCTGGCGGGTCTGGGCGTTGGCGCTCTTGTAGGCGTCCTGTACGCCCCGAAGTCAGGCAAAGAGACGCGCGACGATATTACCGCCGGCGCACTTGAAGCTCGCGACAAGGCAACTGTACTTGCGCAGCAGGGTAAAGAGCGTGCAGCCGAACTTGCACAGCAGGCGCAGGCCCAGGCCCAGGCGTATGCCGAGCAGGGCAAGCAGCAGGTTGGCGAGTACGTCGACCGCGGCAAAGAGTACTACGACAAGGGCAAGAGCCAGTTCAATGAGTACGTAGAAAAGGGTAAGGGCATCGTTCAGGAGCAGCAGGATAAGGTTGCCGCTGCGATCGATGCAGGCAAGGAAGCGTACGTCACGACCAGCTCGGACACGCACTCCTAAGGCTGATCGACAGAAGAGCGCGGGGGCGGAGATGTACAGCCGCCCCCGTTCCATGTAAGGTGCAGATTCAAGGAACGGTGGGAGTTCGGTTATGACAGGTGCGATTGGATTGGGAATGTGGATCGAGGACCCGGGGGCGCTCTCCTCAGGGAACTCCCGGCTGCTGATGATCTTCGTCGGAATCGTCGCTCTGTCGATGCTGACGCAGGCGATCATCTTCGTCGTGGCAGCGGTGGCGGCAAAGAAGGCTGAGGGCCGCCTTCTGGCGATCGCCGAGGAGCTTCATAAGCGGGCTATGCCGCTGATTGCGAGCGCTGAGGACCTCTTCCAGGAGACGATGCCGAAGATTCGCACCATCACTGACAATCTGGTTGAGACGAGCGATATCGTCAAGGCGAAGGCTGAGCAGTTTGACGCGACTCTTACGGATGCAAACGACAAGACGCGTGAGCAGGTCGCGAAGGTCGACAGCCTGATCAGTACAACGCTAGCACGAACGGCAGCGCTCGCAGACACAATTCACGACGGGATCCGCATGCCGGTGAAGCAGGTTGCAGGCGTGGTCAACGGGTTCAAGGCTGGGCTGGACGTGCTTTTGAGCAAGTCCAAGGGGTATAGCAGTCGTGGGGGGCACGACTACTAAGTCGCTGAAGGATCGACGAGGGGCGTGGCTTTGGCTGCGTCCCTTTCTGTTTAAGATCAAAGCCAGGACGCCCTGATGCCGGGCGGGCGCTCCTTCTTGGGGTTCTGGACGCTACGCGTAGAGCCTAGATAATCCAGCCGCCGCCGACTACTTCGTCTTCCTGGTAGAAGACTGCCGATTGGCCGGGGGTGATCGCTCGCTGCGGCTCGTCGAAGATCGCCTGAACGGTCTCCGGGCCGGTGCTGCGCAGGGTCGCTGCAGCGGGAAGGTGACGATGGCGGATCTTTACCGTGACCCGGATTGTTTCGGTCTCGCTCAGACCCGGGATCGAGATCCAGTTCAGGCGGTCCGCGTTCAGCTCGGTCTCCATCAGGTCGCCGTCGCTGCCAACCGTGACCTGGTGCGAGTCAGGATGGATCTTCAGCACGTAGAGGGGCTCCGGACTGGTCAAGCCAAGGCCCTTGCGCTGGCCGACGGTGAAGCTGTGAATACCGGCATGATGGCCGACCACCTCGCCGGAGGTCGAGACGAGCTCACCCGAGCTGTCCGGCAGATCCTCGCCCTGCTCGTCGAGATAGGCCTTCAGGAAGGTGTTGTAGTCGCCACCGGGGATGAAGCAGATCTCCTGCGAATCAGGCTTGGCGGCAACGTTCAGCCCGGCCTCGGCGGCCATCACGCGCACGGCGGGCTTATTCATCTCGCCGAGCGGGAAGAGGGTCCGCGAAAGCTGCTCCTGCGTCAGGCCGAAGAGGAAGTAGGTCTGGTCTTTGGACCGGTCAGCCGGA
>CAZZZQ010000398.1:0-4066 GCA_964658405.1 uncultured Sphingomonas sp. | reverse complement strand
CGGTGAAGGCGAAGTTCACCTGGAAGCCGGTGATGGCGATCCAGGGAGCGCCGACGGCGCGGATGATCTCAGGCGCGTTGGCGCCCTTCATGATGGTCCAGAGCCAGGCGACGATGCCGGCGGGGAGCGCCGTGAAGAGGAGCGCAATGCCGGTGACGGCGGCGCGGGGAAGCTTGCGGCCGACTGTCCCGTTGATCAGGAAGCCGGTGAAGGGAAGCAGCGGGATCAGCCAGAGATAGGAAGAGGGCATTAGGCTTGGAGGCTCACAGTTTCATCAGGTTGATCTGATCGACGTTCAGGGTCTGGCGGGTGCGGAAGATGGCGATGATGATAGCCAGTCCAACCGCGGCTTCGGCGGCAGCGACGACCATCACAAAGAAGACAAAGATCTGTCCCTGGACCTGGTGCCACATGTGCGAGAACGCGACGAAGGTAAGATTGACGGCGTTGAGCATCAGCTCAATCGACATAAAGACGGTGATGATGTTGCGCTTGATCAGGAATGCGGCGACGCCGGTCGAAAAGAGGATGGCGGCGAGGACGAGGTAGTAGGAGATGGGAACCATTTACTGTTGCGCCTCCTTGTTGGTCTTCAGGGCGGCTACGGTCGGAATGTGCGTACATGCGGGGGAACGGAACGGCATTATTCAACCCCCCGGAAGCGGCGCGAGAAGTCCAGAAAGTTCTCGTAGAGGGTCGTCACTGCGGTGTACGCCAGATAAAGGGCGACAACCGATACGCCGGCGACTGAGAGGGAGAGAGCCGAGGGGAGATGATCCATGGCTACTGCTCCTTCCGCGCGAGCACGACGGCTCCGAGAATGGCGACCAGTATAAGGATAGAGGTCACTTCGAAGGGAAGCAGAAGGCTGGTGAAGAGGACGTGGCTGATCTGGGTGATGTTCGAAACCGTCCCGCCCAGGTAGCCACCGAGGTTCGAGGTACCGAGAGCCTTGCCCTCTGAGAGGAAGACGAAGCTGAGCAGGCAGAAGATGGCGGCGGCGCCCGGGAAGCCGGCGATATACGCGGCCTTGCTGCCGGTAGTTCGTTCTTCTTCACCCGCGTTGAGCAGCATGATGACAAAGACGAAGAGCACCATGATGGCGCCGGAGTAGACGATGACCTGTGCGGCGGCGAGAAACTCCGCTCCGAGCGACCAGTAGAGGACGGCGAGCGACATCATGACGACGACGAGCGACAGGGCGCTGTTGATGGGGTGCCGCTGGAGCAGCAGGTTGAACGCCGCCGCTACGGCAAGTCCGCCAAAGATGATGAAGAGAGCCAGTTGCATGGTGATCCGTCGAGTCCTTCTTGAAACTGGGCGAAACTTTTCTGGGCTTCCGTTGATTGTAAAGCAGCGTGGAGGGGTGCTATCCGCGCAGCGCCATCACGAGACTTGTGGCCACGATGTTTGCCATGGCAATGGGAAGAAGGAACTTCCAGCCAAAGGCCATGAGCTGGTCGTAGCGGAAGCGGGGAAGGGTGGAGCGAACCCAGATGTAGAGAAAGAGGAACGAGAAGATTTTGAAGACGAACCAGAAGATCGGGAGAATCGCGGCGACGATTGGTCCGCCGAAGTTCGGGAAGAGGTGACCGAAGGGGCTGGATGCGCCGCCGAAGAAGAGCAGGGTGGCGACGCAGCTTACGGTGATCATGTTGGCGTATTCGGCCATGAAGAACATCGCGAACTTCATCGAGGAGTACTCGGTGTGGTAGCCGGCGGTCAGCTCAGACTCGGCCTCGGGGAGGTCGAAGGGGGAGCGATTGGTCTCGGCGTAGGCAGCCATCAGGTAGATGAAGAAGGCTACGAACTGGAAGCCGCCGAAGACGTTCCAGGAGAGGGCGCCGTGCGCGGACTGGCTGGCGACGATATCCCGCAGCGAGAGTGACTGGGCGCGGAGGACGACGCCGACGAGCGAAAGGCCAAGTGCAAGTTCGTAGCTGATCATCTGCGAGGTGGCGCGGAGGCTGCCGAGCAGGGCGTACTTGTTGTTCGAGGACCAGCCGGAGAGCGCGATGCCGTAGACACCGATCGAGGTGACACCCAGGATTACGAGGAGTCCAATGTTCAGGTCGGCGATCTGGAAGAGGTCGACGCCCTTGACACGGGTGATGGAGCCGAAGGGGATGACGGCGATGGAGACGAGGGCGCAGCTGAGAGCGATGACCGGGGAGATGATGAAGAGCGGCTTCTCGATCGCGAGCGGCATGAGGTCTTCCTTGAGGAAGAGCTTGATCCCGTCGGCGAGCGGCTGAAGCAGGCCGAAGGGTCCGACCCGGGAGGGTCCCCAGCGGTTCTGCATGCGGCCGATGACCTTGCGTTCCAGCAAAACGGTATATGCAACCGCCGTCAGTGTGATGACGAGGACGACGACGATCTTCAGGACGTTCAGAAGTAAAAACGTCAGGAATGGACTCAGTTGGCTCACGCGGTCTCTCTTGCTCCTTGGTTCGTCTCGGCGAACTGTCTAGTCTGCTGCTGTCTGGTCGAGGATAGGCAGGCTGCGGGCCTCGTTCTGTTGCAGATCGTTGAGCATCGTGGAGTAGCGTCCCAGAGTGCCGGAGGTAAACAGTGTATCGCCTGCGGGCATTACAAGATCACGCCGATTGTTGATCTGCACGAGATCGCCTGGTGCGGCAGGCGACAGATGCTGGTCATTTCCGGAGAGAAGCTGCAGCCGGAGCACGTTATAGCCGGGTACAAGGCGCTGAATCTCGTCGAGGATGGCGAAGGGGTCGAACGGGCTGAGGCGCGGCTCGAGGTTGTTCGCGGTCAGCCAGACAGCATGGCGGTCGGCCTCCCCGGACTGTGCGCCGCGGGACTGGCCCATATCGGCGCGGAGACCCTTGCCGAACGGGACGAGGGCCTTCATGTCGGCACCCATCTTGTCGGCGATCCGGACGATCATCTCGAAGTCGCTGCGAACACCGGCACGGTCGCCGGCCTTCTTGACCTGCTGGAGATCGCCGTAGTGGTTCGTGACGGAGCCGGACTTCTCGTAGAGGTTAGCGGCGGGAAGAATGACGTCGGCGAGTGCGGCGGTCTCGGTGAGGAACATCTCCTGAACCACGACGAAGGTGTTTGCGAGGCTCGCCGGATCGACGCTGTAGCGAGCGACCGGGTTTGCACCGACGACGTGGAGGGCGGAGAGTTCACCACGGCCTGCGGCGTCGAAGATCTCGAGCATGTCGAGGCCGGGAGCGGCGGTGGTGCCGTATTCCGTGGCGAGCAGGCTGGATGCGCCAACCGGGGTGTATCCGGGGAGCAGGTCGGGCAGGAGGCCCATGTCGGCCGCGCCGCGCGAGTTGGCGTAGTCGGCGAGCAGGGCAAACTTGCGGTTCGGACGGGTGACTCCGAAGTCGAGGATGCACTTCAGGTCTTCGCCGCGAATCTCTGGGCCGATGAGGACGAGCATCTGCTCCTCGGCGCGGATGGCGTCGCGGAAGCGATGGAAGGAGGCGGCGTCGGCGCCCTCGTGGGTGAGGGAGTCGACTGCGGAGTCGTCGCCGGCAAGGAATTTAGCAAAGGCACCGTAGCCGAACGGCGCTACCTTGGCGAAGCCGCGGGCCTGGCGGCGGAGCTTGATCTCGTCGGTGTTGGCGACGAAGAGCTTGGCGCCGTTGTTGCGGACGTTGGTCCGGATGTTCCAGGCTGTGGCGGGGGACTGGTTGGTCGGATCGCCGCCGATGACCATGATGGCCGGGGCGGTCAGCGTGTCGCGCAGGGAGCCGGTCCGGTCTGGATGGCCGGAGAGCGCCTGGGCGAAGGTGACATAGTCCGCGGTGCGGTGGTGGTCGATGTTGTTCGTGCCGAGGACCGTGCGGGAGAACTTCTGCAGCAGGTAGGCTTCCTCGTTGGTGAGGCGATTGCCGCCGATGACGCCGATGCTCTTGCCGCCGCGGGTGTCGCGGAGCTCGCGGAACTTCTTGCCGACGTGGTCGAGGGCGACCTCCCAGCTGACCTGCTTGAGGCGGCCGTCGGGCTGACGGACCAGTGGCTGGGTGATGCGGTCTTCGTGGTTGGCGAAGTCGAAGGCGTAGCGGCCCTTGTTGCAGAGGAAGTCGCC
>CAZZZQ010000397.1:0-4066 GCA_964658405.1 uncultured Sphingomonas sp. | reverse complement strand
GAGAGATGGAGATGCAGCTCTCCCACTCGAGCAGGAGCTTTCCTCGCCACAGGGGGTCAAGCCAGTAACGACCAGAAGCGCGTGAGAAAAAGCGTGCTTCGAACACGCAGAAAGCAGGGGCTGATATGCTTTCGTAGATCCTCGAAGACCGTTGACTGCGTAGCCTTTAGGACGCGCCGCTGGTGCTCACGGGGATGAGCATTTCGCTTGCACGCCACTTCGGGAGAGCATCCGACCTTGACGACTGTACACGCACCCACCATGGCAACCAGGCCAAGCCGCCTGCTCTCGCTGGATATCCTGCGCGGCCTCACAATCGGGTTCATGATTCTTGTGAACAATAACGGGAACGAGTCGGTCGCCTACTGGCCGTTGAAGCATGCGTTCTGGAACGGCTTTACGCCGACCGACCTGGTCTTTCCAACCTTTCTCTTCCTGGTCGGAATCTCGACCGTTCTCTCACTTGGATCGAGGCTGAACCAGGGGATCGGCAAGGGTGCTCTCTTTGGCCATGTAGTTCGCCGCGCGGTGATTCTCTTCCTGCTCGGGCTGGTGGTGAACAGCTTTCCCTTCTTCCGGCTGCATACGATGCGGTTCTACGGTGTGCTTCCCCGGATCGCGATCTGCTACCTGATTGTCGCCGCACTCTACCTGATCAGCCCGCGCTGGCAGACCAAGGCGATCCTTTTTGTGACGGCGCTGGTCGGTTACTGGGCGCTGATGCGCTTCGTCTTTGTGCCGGGGTATGGCATGCCTACGCACGATGTTCCGCTGCTTGATCGCGACGGCAATTTTGCGGCTTGGCTTGATCGGCAGGTCTTTTCGGCGAGCCATCTTTATGAGCAGACGCGCGATCCCGAGGGCTTGCTCAGTACGCTTCCGGCGCTGGGAACGGCGCTGCTTGGAATGCTGACAGGCATGTGGTTGCGCAGCTCGCATACGCTCGGACGCAAGATCTCGATGATTGCGACCGCAGGCCTGAGCGGGCTGCTGCTGGGTGGCTTGTGGAACGTTACCTTCCCGATTAATAAGAAGCTTTGGACGAGCTCGTATGTCCTGTTCGCCGGTGGTTGCAGCCTGCTGCTGCTCGCGCTTGTGATGTGGATTGTGGACATGCCGAGCGAGGCGGAGCCAAAGTCTGAGCGTGCGCGCCGCTCTCCCTTCTTCACGCCGTTCCTGGTGTTTGGAACGAACGCGATCACGGCGTATGTCTTCTCGGAGCTGCTTGCCGGAGGGATCAGCAGCATCCTGGTTCACCCTCGGCAGAATGTCCCGCAGGTCATCTACCAGGGACTTCTCAGTGTGATCCACAACGGCGCGCTGGCGTCGCTGGCCTACTCGCTACTGTTCGTAGTGGTGTGCTGGCTGGTCGTGTACCCGCTCTATCGCAAGCGGATCTTCATCAAGATCTGACGCCCTATTTGGGTGGGGTCGCCATCATCAGGCCGCCTTGGGTCCAGAGTGCATTCTGGCCGCGCGGAAGATGGAGCGGCGACCCTGCACCCAGGTCGCGGTTGAAGATCTCGCCGTAGTTCCCTACCTCTTGAATGACGTTCGCGGCCCAGTCTTCCGCAAGGCCGAAGGGATGGCCCATCTCGTGGGTCTTGCCGAGCAGGCGGGCCGCAGCAGGCTCCTTGACCGTGGCCGTATCGGCTGCATGCGCTGCGGTGATGCCGTCCTCTTCCGCCTGGATCAGAATGTTGACGGTCCAGTTGACGAGCGTGCCGACGGCCGGGTCGTCGCGCCGGGTGGCCGATGCCAGAGGATCCTTTGAGAGTACGTCGGCGAGGATGATGTAGTCCTTCGCGGTCGCACCAAAGGCAACACGGGTCGTTCCAAGCCGGGTCAGGTCTTCGGCCAGAGCCGTGCAATTACCAGTGACAAAGGCCGCCTCCATCTCTCCCTCCTCCTGAAAGGGAAAAGGGACGAGGTTCAGCGAGCGCCGCTTGAACCATGCGCGCAGGGCGACCTCTCCCTCGGTCTCAGCGAGGAAGCAGACCTTCTTTCCCGCAAGATCAGAGGCGTGCGCCATTCCTGACGACCGCGGGACCATAAGGGCGTAGCCGTCATAGAGAACGGTGCGGCCGAGCGCGATGCTGCGATCGAGATGCGAGAGGTCGTCGCTGACGGAGGCGAGCAGGTCGATCTCGCCGTGGCTGAGTGCGGATAGGGCTGTTCGGTCATCCGGGTAGCCGTGGACGACGATGTGAGGATGCCGTCCGAGAATGGCCGTCGCGACCGCCGTGCAGAGGTCGCGGTCGAAGGCGAAGCGGCTGCCATGTTCATCCTCGGTCGAGAACTCGGCCTCGCTCTGGTCGATCCCGCAGGTGAGCGTGCCGGACTTCCGGATCGCTTCGATGGTCGGGCTGCTGGCGTGGAGTACGGCTGTGCCAGCTACGAGACAGGCCGCAAGGGTCAGCTGCGTAAGGCGCCTGCCGATCAAGGGATCCACGTCCCGGATCGTGGGTTGCCGGGGGTCGTGTCGGGGCGCGGGTTGAAGTCGGGCGGGATCGGGTTTGGCCTGCCCACGTCGGTCGGCGTGATACCGAGCGTCTTGCAGCCCTGGCCACCGAGATGCGGGAAGGTGTTGGTGGTCGCCTCGGGAATCTGGGCGTAGTCGGCGGGGAGCGGCTTCTTCTTGCCGAGCAGGCGGAGGTTGTCGAAGCCGGAGAGCAGATCGCCGACCCCTTCGACCTTGTCATCGGCCGGGCCGAGGTCGTTCTGTCCAAACTTGTCGCGGCCAATCTGGCGGCCACGCTCCTCGTCCGGCAGGTCGGCGAGCGGGATGAGATTGAAGAGCTCGTCGACGAAACGGATGATGGAACTGTGCTCGGAGCGCTCGTGCGCGATGGCGTGGGCGGCGCCGTAGGGCGAGATCAGAAGGAACGGAATGCGCGGGCCCTGGTCGAGCGGAAAGCCAGCGGCGTCGTGCGATCGGACACGTGGGCGGGCATGGTCGTAGAGGCCGTCGGACTCGTCGTAGGCGATGAGGATGGCGCTCTCGCTCCAGTACGGACTCTGGGCGATGGCGTTGATCTCCTTTGCGAGGAGCGCCTCGCTGATGCCGGAGTCAGCATATCCGGGGTGGTCATCGTTGCCGTTGTAGACCTCCGCAAGGCGGGGATTCGGATCGGCAGGGGGGATGCCGTGGATGTTTCCGTAGCCTCCTCGAACGTAGAAGACGCCGGAAGCGGGTAATTTCTTCTCCGCGATATCGGTGAAGAACTGGCCGAGGCCGTGCATGTGAGCGCTGGCGAGCGGGTTATCCGCGACATAGCCGAAGTACTGCGGCCCGTTGTGGTGCGCAACGTACATCTTGTGGCTGGCGACGCCGGCAGGGTCGGTCGGCTCATGGTTATAGCCCTGCTGGTACCAGCCCCAGTTGATGGCCGGCTCGCCATGTCCGGCGATCTTTTTGATGTCCCCTTGGACGTCCATCAGGTCGAAGGCGGGGTTGTAGTCGGCGGCCGTTGTCTTCTCGATCTCGTTCCCCATAAAGGACAGCGGGAGGGTCGCAAAGGTGAGGTTCGGTGCGGGGTGCGCCTCGGGGTTCGGGACGGGCTTCGCGGGTGTCCCAGCAGAATCCATGGCAAGACCCCAGTAGGGGCGGGCGTTGGCGACCATGGGAAGCGTCGCGCCGCGCCCCCCGGCAGCCATCTGCAGGTGCAGCATCCACTGTGTCTCGCCGGATTGGCCGGCGATCATGGCGATGGCGTTCGGACCGGAGGGGCCAACGACGGTGTCGAAGAAGTGGTCGAAGAGGGTAAAGCGGTCGGCGTAGCGCCAGAGGAAGGGCGCGGTGTCGCAGTCGATGTGCGACATGACGAGCTCGCCGAACTGCTTCCGCTCAAGCGTTGGGAACTTGGAGGGCTTGCCGTCGACGAGTCTGACGCCCTCCTCCGTGAGGGCGTAGCGGTCATTCCGGGCGATGCCGTTTTCGTCGAGATCGAGCTTGCCGGCGATGGCGATGTGGCTGTGATTCACTGACGCGAGGTCGGTTGGGTAGAGCGGAACCGTTTTGCCGTTGACGTCGACGATTGAGGCCGGGATTTTGAACGGGGAGATG
>CAZZZQ010000396.1:0-4068 GCA_964658405.1 uncultured Sphingomonas sp. | reverse complement strand
ATGTTGAAGCCGAAACCTATCGATCGTCGGGATGCTTTGAAGAAGATCGGCGGCGGATTCGCATTTCTCAGCTTCGCCAGCATGATCGGCGAATCGCTGGCCAAGGCCGAGGCCACGCCCGGCGCAGCCCCGTGGATGAGCAACGACCCGACCTTCAAGCCGAAGGCGAAGCACGTGATCTTCCTCTTCATGAACGGCGGCATGTCGCACATCGATACCTTCGATCCGAAGCCGATGCTCGCCAAATACGACGGCCAGCCGATGCCGGGCGGCGACCTGGGACACGAACGCAAGACAGGCACGCTCATGAAGTCGCCCTTCGAGTTCAAACGTTACGGCAAAAGCGGGATCGAGGTCAGCGAACTCTTCCCCAACGTCGGCGAATGCATCGACGACATCTGCGTCGTCCGCTCGGTCTTTACCGAGATTCCAAACCACGAGCCGGCACTGATCATGATGAACACCGGTGCAAACGTAGCCGGCCGGCCATCCATGGGATCCTGGCTCACCTACGGTCTGGGAACGATCAACAAGGATCTTCCAGGCTTCGTAGTCCTCTGCCCGCAGGTCCCCACCACCGTAGGGCCGCCGCTTTGGAGCTCGGCCTTCCTGCCGCCCGTCCACCAGGCCACCTACGTCTCGGACGATACGCGGCAGAAGGAGTTCGATCCATACAAGCTCATTCCGAACATCCATAACGACCGCTTCGACATGACGCAGCAGAAGCAGGAGCTGGAGCTCCTGAAGAAGCTCGACCAGTTGAACATGACGGAGACACAGTCGAACCCCCAGCTTGAGGCCACGATCGGCTCCATGGAGACTGCATATCGTATGCAGACCGAGGCGCCTGAGGTGTTCGACGTGCGCAAGGAAAGCGCGGCGACGATCAAGATGTACGGTGAGGGCAGCACCGCCCGTGGCTGTCTGACGGCTGCACGCCTCATCGAAAAGGGCGTGCGCATGGTGCAGGTCTACTATGCACAGGGCGACCCATGGGATCACCATGCGGACATTCTGATGCATCGCAAGAATGCGAAGGACTCCGATCAGCCCTTTGCGGCGCTGGTCAAAGACCTGAAGGCTCGCGGACTCTTCGACGAGACCATCATCGTCTGCGGCTCGGAGTTTGGAAGAACCCCGGTGGTGGAGCTTGGAGGCGCCGGAACTCACAACGGGCGCGACCATAATCCGCACGGCTTCACCATGTGGCTGGCAGGCGGCGGAATCAAGGGCGGCATGACCTACGGCGCGACGGATGACTTCGGCTGGAAGGTCGTCGATAAGCCGGTCCACGTCCATGACATCCACGCCACGATCCTCTACCTGATGGGCGTCGACCACACGAAGCTGACCTATCGCAACAGCGGCCGTGACTTTCGACTCACAGACGTCTCCGGAACCGTGATTCACGACATCATCGCCTGATCAAAGGCTGGCAGGGAGAGCAGATCGTGCCCAGAAGTAAAGTCGTTGCAGTGCTCGCTTTCTGCTCCACGTTGATCCTGGGCGGCTGCCGTGCCACGCCGCCAGGAAAAACGGAGACGCAGGTAGCCTTCTGGACTAAACATCATGTGACGGTCGGGGGGAAGAAAGACGTCAACCCCGTCCATGCCTCTGCAGCCTCGATAGAAGACGGCAAGCAGCTCTTCAACTCCTATTGCATGGTGTGCCACGGGCTCGACGGACAGAACACGGGCGTCCCCTTCGCGGCTACGCTCTCGCCGGCGGTCCCTTCACTTGCCAGTCCGGAGGTTCAGGCCTACACCGATGGCCAATTGAAATGGATCATCAAGAACGGTCTGTACCCCTCCGGTATGCCTCCCTCGGATGGCGAGTTCTCGGCCGATGAGATGTGGCACATGGTCGTGTACATTCGCAACCTCCCCCCGAAGGGCAGCCTCGGTGCTCCTTCCGTGTACAGCGGACGATGATGTTCTGTCTCATGCGCGACATACCTCCTTGTTCTCGTCTACTCTTGTAGTCACCGGCTTACAGAAGTTTGAAGGAGGAAGATCTCTGCTCGGCAGATCTTCGATGCGTCGACGCATGGACGTGCGTTGTCCGTCCCGGGTTTCAGGGGGGGTCTCATGTACTTCGACTGGTTGAATACTTTTCTTGAAGTCGCTCGCGAAAAGAGCTTCTCCCGTGCCGGAGAAAAACTGCATGTGACCCAGCCTTCGATCTCCGCGCAGATCCGCTCGCTCGAGACGAACCTCGGCCATCGTCTCTTCGACCGCGGTGGACGCAAGGTGACCCTCACCGCCTCCGGACGCATCTTCCTACCCTTCGCGGAGGAGTCTCTGCTCCGCTTCAAGCACATCCAATCCTCGCTGGCAGACCAGGAGCGCACCCCCCGCGGGACCCTGACAATCAGCGCCAACGACTCCACAGCACTTTACGTCCTGCCACTGCTCATTACGAAGTTCAAGAAGAAGTATCCGCGAGTCGTGCTGAATATCATCCGCTCCGAGCGTTCGAAGACGCTCGCGTCGGTGCTTGATCGCGAGGTGGAGTTCGGTATCGTCTCGCTTCCCATCAAGGATCCAAGACTCCACGTCGAGATTATCCACGAGGATCGATTAGTCCTCGTGGCACCGACCGGCCATCCGCTGACATTGCTGGAGATTGTAACCCTGTCGGATGCAGCGAAGCATGGCTTCCTCGTTCCCAAGGAAGGGCGGCGGCGGGAGTTAATTGACCATCTCTTTATCCAGAACAAAACCGCTCGCCGCATCACGATGGAACTGGATTCGAGCGAGTTATTGAAGCGGCTCATCGTGGCGGGTCTCGGGATCAGCTTCCTTCCTCGTATCAATGTCATCGACGAACTGAACCAGGGGCTGGTCCAGGCCATCGATGTACAGGGAGTCTCCATTCCAAGAAACCTTGCATTGATCTCCCGCAACGACATGCCGCTGACCCGTGCAGGAAGTGCCTTCTTCACCTCCGCAACCGGTGCGGTTCGTCCGTAGGGAAGCCTCTCTTCACCACTTCAGGTGCAGCAGAGACGTCCCCTGTCGCGGCATCTCCGTAACGATCTTTATCTGGCCGTGATCCACATCAACCCACCGGGGAGAGGTCAGAAGCGCAAGCTGTCCGGCAGCTTTCAGGTCTGCATACTGTGCCGGTGTCGGGTGCTGTGGCGAGCCCATCGCCTTCCAAACCGTATAGGCATTGCTGTGAGTGTCGTCCAGACGGTAGTGTTCAAGCAGAACCCGTGGGACGCCATCGGGCACCCCGCTGATCGTGACCGTTGTCGGGGACGCCTTTGCCGCGCCGTCGACATCGTGATAATTCCACACCAGCACCGCGGCCTCGTGCTCACTCTTTGTGGCGAATGCATCGACATCCGGGGTATCTCTGACTCCGGTGCTCAGCAAGGTCGCTAGCGGAACCTCGCCTGTGCTCGTCGTGCTGACGCGGTCGCCGCTCATCATGCCGAACATGCGGAAGACGTTCAGCACAGGCTTGTCGATGCCGTTCGTGGCGAGCGATCGAAATCCCTCAAAGTAGTCCTTATCTTCAAACTCGAAGGACCAGCTCAACATCGAGAGCAGGTTGACCCCATGGCGATCCTGCAGATCGAAGAGACCTTTGAAAGCCGCAGCCGTGTAAGCCGGATAGAGCGTGCCGTTGCGATAGTTGTTCGCCGGATTGACCTTCGACGAACACGCCGCGCAGCCCTCAGGGTCAGCCTCGCTCAGAATGATGGGCAGGTGCTTGAAGCGTGAGTAGGTCGCGATCAGTTCGAAGCCCTTGTCCGCATCGGTCAGCTCACGGTTGATCCCCATCGTGACCCGCCCTTCCTTGATGGTCGGCGATCCCTTTGCATGAAAGGAGATGAAGTCCAGCGGAATGCGTCCACCAGTAGCCGCGCTCTTGCCGGAGTCCACATGCTTCAGGAAGTTGTTGAGAAACTCTCTCGCATGCGCGTTGCCCGGGCTGGTTGAAGCAGGCCCGCCGACGATCGCGCCGGGAAGAGCCGATCGCACCCCCGCCACGGCGTAGTCATAGAGCTTCCAGTACTCCTCCGGCGTGGCATGCCAGTAGTCAATGTCCGGTTCGTTC
>CAZZZQ010000395.1:0-4080 GCA_964658405.1 uncultured Sphingomonas sp. | reverse complement strand
GATAGGAACCAAGGTCACCTCTTAAACATTACAATCACTAGAAGTCGCCAGGTCCGGTCTGCATCGTAACCGAACTTTAACCGTCTAATGGGGAGAATGATGACTAATCAACCAAAAGAAACGCTAAGCGGCGATGTTCGTAAACTTCCAATGATGCCCATTCGTGACATGGTCATCTTCCCCCACATGATGACTCCGTTCGTCGTTGGGCGTGAGTCAAGCGTACGTGCGCTTGAGGAGGCATTGACCGGTGATCGCAAGATCTTCCTGGCAACGCAGCACGATGCCTCGATCGACGAGCCGAGCGCGGACGACATCTATGAGACGGGAACGATCGGCAACATCGTTCAAAGCGTCAAGATGCCGGACGGAAACATAAAGGTGTTGGTCGAAGGCGTGGAGCGTGCACGGGCGACCGAGGTCAATGATGAGGATGGGTTTTTCGTCGCGACGGTGCAGACCGGCCGGACCCAACTGGAGCTGACCCCGCAGGTTGAGGCTCTCATGTCTCGCGTGCATACCCTGTTTGAGCAGTACGTGAAGCTGCAGCAGTCGTTGAACTACGAGACGATGGCAGCCAGCGTGCGCGGTGACGAGCCGGCCAAACTGGCCGACACGATCTCCGCAAATCTGCAGCTCTCCATCGAGGAGAAGCAGCAGTTGCTCGATGTCTTCGACCCGGCGACGCGGCTTTCGCGGGTTGCCGATGTGCTGGATGTAGCGATCGAGAAACTGAACATGGATCGGACCATCCAGTCGCGCGTGAAGCGGCAGATGGAGAAGGCGCAGAAGGAGTACTACCTCAACGAGAAGATCAAGGCAATTCAGAAGGAGCTTGGTCGCGGTGAGAAGTCGGAGTTCGACGAGCTGAAGAAGAAGATCGAAGCCGCCGGAATGCCGAAGGATGTGCTCGAGAAGTCGATGCAGGAGCTGAAGAAGCTGGAGGCGATGCCTCCGATGTCCGCTGAGTCGACGGTCTCTCGGAACTACATCGACTGGCTCCTCGCTGTGCCGTGGAAGAAGCGTTCGAAGGAGATCCGTTCCATCGAGCACGCAGAACAGATTCTGAACGAGGATCACTATGGTCTTGAGAAGATCAAGGAGCGCATTCTGGAGTTCCTGGCAGTGCGTCAGCTGGTGAAGAATCCAAAGGGATCGATCCTCTGCTTTGTCGGGCCTCCGGGCGTCGGTAAGACCTCGCTGGGTATGTCGATCGCCAAGGCGACCGGGCGTAAGTTCGTCCGGATGTCGTTGGGTGGAGTGCGCGACGAGGCTGAGATTCGCGGCCATCGCCGGACGTATATCGGCGCCCTGCCGGGACAGATCATCCAGTCGATGAAGAAGGCGGGAACAAAGAATCCGGTGTTCATGCTGGACGAGATCGACAAGATGGCCTCCGACTTCCGGGGCGATCCGGCGAGTGCCCTGCTTGAGGTGCTCGACCCGGAGCAGAATACTTCGTTCCAGGATCACTACCTTGATGTTGAGTATGACCTCTCGAATGTGCTCTTTGTAGCAACGGCAAACGTGCTGCATACGATCCCCGGCCCCCTGCAGGATCGTATGGAGATTCTGCGGCTGCACGGGTATACCGAGCTCGAGAAGCTGGAGATCGCAAAGCAGTATCTCGTAAAGAAGCAGCGTGAGGGTACGGGTCTTACTGAGGCCCAGATCACCTTTACCGATGATGCCCTTCGACTCCTGGTTCGGGGCTACACGCGTGAGGCCGGCGTTCGCAACCTGGAGCGGGAGATCGGGAACGTCTGCCGTAAGGTAGCGCGGCGCGTCGTCAAGAACGGCGCGGAGCATACCGAGGCGATCACGGCGGAGAACCTGCCGGATATTCTCGGTGTGGTGAAGTTCCGCGATTCGCAGGTTCAGGAGAAGAGCGAGGTTGGCCTGGTCACCGGACTGGCATGGACGGAGGTCGGCGGGACCATTCTGCAAACCGAGGTCCAGGTTCTCGACGGCAAGGGCAAGATGACGGCAACCGGTCAGCTTGGCGAGGTTATGCAGGAGTCTGCACAGGCTGCGCTCAGCTATATCCGGTCACGCGCACATCACCTTGGACTTCCCAAGGACTTCTATCGCAACGTTGATATTCACGTTCATGTTCCCGAGGGAGCGATCCCGAAGGACGGTCCGTCGGCCGGTATTACGCTGGCGACTGGACTCGCGAGTGCGCTCACCAAGATCAAGGTGCGGCGCGATATCGCGATGACCGGCGAGATCACGCTCCGGGGTAAGGTGCTTCCCATCGGCGGTTTGAAGGAGAAGCTGCTGGCGGCACACCGCGCGGGCATCTTCGAGGCGATTCTGCCTGAGGACAACCGTAAAGACTACGCCGATCTGCCTGAACTGCTGAAGAGCACGATGAAGCTGCATTTCGTAGAGGAGATGGACCAGGTGCTGCAGATTGCGCTTGAGGAGAAGCTGCCTGAGCTGAAGGAAGAGACTCCGGACGCGCTGGCAGGCGTCATCCCTCCAACAGTACCGGGTCCTCAGCCCAGTGCACATCAGTAAAACGGGACTACGTCACCGGAAATAGAAAAGGCCGAGCTGTTCGCTCGGCCTTTTCTATTTCCCGCTCTCAATTTAGGCGCGTCGTCCGCCAGTGAGAAAGTGGGCGATGATCGAGATAACAGCAAAGATCAGCAGCAGGTGAATGAGGAAGCCGCTGACGTGAAAGAGGGTAAAGCCACCAAGCCAAAGAACTACCAGAACGACCGCAAGGATCAGAAACATTTGTTGACCTTCTTTCTTAATTGAAGTTCAGGCCAGAAAGTACAGCCGCACTTTATATGAGCAACAGTTTGGTTGTTTTCGTTGCACGCATGCGCAAAATAAACGTTTTACAAGAGTGAGCCGAGGGACGAGACGCAAAAAAGCGAGATGCTTTTGGCACCTCGCCTTTGCTGATTAAGTTGCCTGGAACTATGCGGCGCCGCCTGCGATCGACGGGATGAGCATGACCTCGTCGCCGTCCTGGAAGGCATAGGTCTCTCCGCCGAGGAAGCGGATGTCCTCGTCATTCACATAGATGTTGATGAAGCGGCGAAGCTTGCCACCGTCATCCTTGATCTGGGTGCTCAGCGCCGGAAAGGTCTGATCGATCTCGGCGATCAGGCCGGGCAGGTTCTCTGCTGCGGAGTTGAATTGCTTTTTGCCGTCTGTGTGGCGGACGAAGGCAGTCGGAAGAACGACGTTGATCTTAATTGGCATGGAACCCTCCTGCGGTCACCAGCTCGGGTTCGGTCTCGGGAGCGCTGTCCAGCTCTCGAAGATAGGCGTCAAAGTCTGCCAGGCGTGGGCGGACGGCACGGGATGGCTGGTAATGATCTGCGACGGCGTCGGTGGTCTTCAGGCCGTTGCCGGTGATGCAGACGACCGTCACTTCCTCGGGCGAGATCCGACCGTGCGCGTAGAGGCGAGCGGTCACAGCGGTGGTGACGCCGCCTGCAGTTTCGGTGAAGATGCCTTCGGTCTCGGCGAGCTCCTGCATGCCGGAGACGATCTCGATGTCCGAGACGTCCTCTGCCCAGCCGCCGGTTGCGCGGATCATCTTGGCAGCTGCGGGGCCGTCAGCGGGGTTGCCGATGGCGAGTGAGCGGGCGATGGTGTTGGGGCGCTGCGGCTCGATGTAGTCGAGGCCCTGCTTGACGGCCTGCGAGATGGGCGAGCAGCCAGTGGCCTGGGCTCCGAAGAAGCGGACCGGCTTATCTTCCACGAGACCGAGAGCGATGAGTTCGTTGAAGGCCTTGCGGATCTTGCGGATCAGCGATCCACCAGCCATGGGGCAGACGATGTTATCGGGCAGACGCCAGCCGAGTTGCTCGGCGATCTCGTAGCCGACGGTCTTTGAACCTTCCGCATAGTAAGGGCGGAGGTTCACATTGACGAGGCCCCAACTGTATTCGTCGGCGATCTGGGTGCAAAGGCGGTTGACGTGGTCATAGTTGCCGTCGATCCGCACGAGTCGTGCGCCATAGACAAGGGTGTTGAGGATCTTCGCCGGCTCAAGATCGGCGGGGACGAGGATGGTCGCGTTGATGCCGAGGCGGGCGGCCTGTGCGGCGACGG
>CAZZZQ010000394.1:0-4088 GCA_964658405.1 uncultured Sphingomonas sp. | reverse complement strand
CTCGCTTAGAAAACCTTTCAACTGCAGTGGCTTGGGTTTCGATTCGATGGCCTATAGCTCATCAAACTCAACACTTGGACTGCGCTCCGACTTCCCTCAAACCCACAAGGTGCGAAGCTTGTACTGCTCTTGCCTGCTTGAATTAGAGTAGCGCACATATCGAAGCCGTGCAACTTACTTTTATTCAAACCGCTACAAAGTCACTTGCTCTCTTTGCAACTCACCCAGAGTATCCTGCTTCCTGCCTGCTTGCAAGCTCTTTCTAAGCAAAAGCTCCTTCTCTGAGAAGACCTCTGCATCGACCTCACTGGCGAATGCTCATACACCAGCAAAGGCGCGGCCTTGCTCTCAATAATAACGATCGAATGGGAACGCTAAAGCTCGGGACTGGGCCGCATAACATGTGCGAGTGACTGCTTCTGCTCTTCGTTGCCCTCATGAAGGGGTTCGATCTGCGGCCGAGACTCATCAGATTTCCCATTCACTGTTAGCGCTCTCTATCTGAACGGCGCCCCGATGACCGCAGCACGGAAAGAGGCTTTTCGGCGGGAAGCACCAGATCGACCGAGAGATGAGCGAAGTCCCGCTGTGACCCACCAGTCACAGGCATTCCCTGTCGTCCTCGCCGAACCTAGCGAGTACGACATATCAGAGATAAAGTGCTAAAAGTAAATGGTCGGGACGACTAGATTCGAACTAGCGACCTCACCCACCCCAAGGGTGCGCTCTACCAGGCTGAGCCACGTCCCGACTGTTTGCACGTCCATCCAGGCGGATGACGGCGGGGTATCCTGCAGCACTAAGTGTACACGAGGGGCGCGTGCTGCGCCCTCTCCGGTACGCTCAAACCTAGTGGGACGGTGCTACAAACTCCTTGGGGAGTGCGCCGCCTTCACCTTCGCCGAAGAAGAAGCCGTTCATCTGCTCGACCAGGAACTCCTGTGCTTCGCGCGTCCAAGGCTGCAGCCGGTACTCGTTCAGCAGCATCTTCTGGCGCTCTACCCACTCGCCCCACGCCTTTTTCGAGACGTTCTTGTAGACCTTCTGACCGAAGTCGGAGTCAAACGGCGGTTCGTCGAGGCCTTCGAGTTCAGCCTTGTACTTTGTGCAGAAAACCATGTGGGGCATCGGTGCTTATCTCCTGTTGCTCTCTCGATTGTAGCGGCTACGCAGCGATTTCCTGCACCTCAGACGCGGCGTCACTTCCGTTTGCCCTTGGCTTTCTTGTTTCGGAGCCGGGCCTTCTTCTTTCCGGTCCGCTTCGGGCTGGAGTGCGGACGGTTCCCTTCAGGAGTCGCAGCCGTCTTCGACCGGCGCGGTCGCGCAGGTGCAGCCTCCTCCGGGTCGGGCAGCACGGCGAACTGCAGCCGCCGCCGCTGGCGGTCGATCCGGTCGAGCAGCACGTGAACCCGCATTCCCATCCGGTAGACCTTGCCGGTCTGCGAGCCGACAATCTGGCGGTCCGTATCGCGGAAGAAGAAGCGGTCGTCGCCCGCATACTGACTGAGACTCCCCAGGGGAACCAGGCCCTCGATAAAGAGCTCGTCCAGCTCCACGAAAAAGCCGTACTTTGTCACCGACAGGATGATCCCGTTGAAGTCCTCGCCCACGCGATCCTGCATGAACTTGATCTTCTTCCACTCCATCAGCTCGCGTTCCGCATCGTCCGCACGCCGCTCGGACTGGCTGGACTCGGTCGCGATGGCCGCCAGCTCCTCCTCGGGCAGCGGCGCCTTCGCCTCGTCGAACTCCGCACGGCGCGCCGGCCTCTCGCCCTTCTGCGACCAGGGCTGCGGGTCTGTACTCAGGATCGCCGCTCCGTCAGGATCTGCCCCGGCCTCCAGCAGATCGCGCAATAGGCGATGGACGATCAGGTCGGGATAGCGCCGGATCGGCGACGTGAAGTGGGTGTAGCTCGGACTGGCCAGCGCAAAGTGGCCGACGTTCTTCTCGCTGTACTTCGCCTGCTTCAGCGAGCGCAGCATCAGGTAGGCGAGGATCCGCTCCTCGGGGTGGCCGGCGATCTTCGCGGTCAGCTTCTGGTACATCTGCGGCGTTACCGGGATCGACTCCGCCACCTCGTGGACCTTGGCCTTCCGATCGCTACCGCGGACATCGCGGCGGTCGCCCCTGGTCTGAATCCGCTTGACTGGCAGGCTCGAAAACCCGAGTGAGTAGCCAAAGGAGCTGGCCGTCTCCTCGAAGTCCATGATGCGCTTCGGGTCGGGCATCTCGTGGATCCGGTAGATGCTGGGGACCGCCTGGTGCTCGATCCATGTGGCGACGCACTCGTTTGCCGAGAGCATGAACTCCTCGATCAATCGATGCGACCAGCCGCGCTGCGAGCGCACGATCGACCGCATATTGCCGTCTGGGTTGAAGAGGATGACCGGCTCCGGCAGGTCGAAGTCAATTGAGCCGCGACGGTGCCGTTTGGCGTTCAACTTCAATGCGAGCTCGTACATCTGCTCGAAGTCCGGCACGAGGTCGGCAAACTGGGCGCGAACGGCCTCATCGCCGTCAAGCACGGCCTGGATCTGCGTATAGGTCATGCGGCGAGCGCTGCGGATGATTCCCTCGCAAACCTCATAACCGAGCACCTCGCCCCGAGCGTCGATCTCCATCAGGCAGCTGAGGACGAGGCGATCCTCATCCGGCCGCAGGGAGCACATCCCGGAGGAAAGCTGCGGCGGCAGCATCGGGATGGCGCGATCCGGGAAGTAGACGCTCGTGCCACGCAGGCGAGCCTCAAGATCGAGCGCCGTGCCCGGCCGGACGTAGTAGCTGACGTCGGCGATGTGCACCTGGAGCTGCCAGTTTCCGTTCGGGAGCGGCTGCACCAGTACGGCGTCGTCGAAGTCGCGCGCCGTCTCGCCGTCGATGGTCACGATAGGCAGGCCGCGAAAGTCACGCCGGCGCGCACGATCCTCAGCCGGCAGCACGTCGACTGTCTGGGCCGCCGAGGCAGACGCCTCCGCCAGCACGTTGGTCGGGAAGGTGTGCGGCAGGTGGTGTTTGCGGATGATGATCTCGACGTCGACCCCGAAGGCGTCCGGGTGTCCAAGCACCTCAAGCACGCGTCCCCGAGCAGGTCGGCCCGGCGTCGGAAAATCGGTGATCTCGACGTCGACCGCCAGCCCCTCCAGCGGATTGTGGCTGCTCTCGCGCTCGGGATCCTTCCAGCTCTGCTGGACCTGCGCCTCTTCGCCGAGTACACGATGCGGCGTCTCCTTCGGCGTGGCCGGAAGCTCCGCTCCCTCTGGAATCAGGATCGGCTGGTTCATGCGCTCGTCGAGCGGTGTGACGTAGTTCCCGTGGATCATCGGCGCGTTATCCCACGTCGAGTGACCGTGGTGCCGCGCGTAGTGGAAGATGCCGACGACGGTCGGATTACGCCTAGTCAGAACGCGCGCGATCCGACCAGACCGCCGCCCATCGCGGCCGGGGGGCGCCTCATCGACCAGCACCTCGTCGCCCTGCATCGCGCCGTTCAGCTCACTCGGAGGGATAAAGAGGTCATCTTCACGATTAGTGCTCTGGGTCGGCCGGACAAAGCCGTAGCCATCGCGGTGCAGGTCTAGCTTTCCGGCGACCAGATGGTCCCGGGTCGCGCGATGCTCCACCGGCAGCGCCCCAGCCTGTCCGCTTCCCCGCGGCGGCCGCGCCGTCTTCTCGAGCGACGCATGCGGGAGTGCCCATTGCTCAAACTCGGTCTTGATCAGGTCGCCCCGTGCCGTGATGCGGGCGAGTTGCTCGAGGAGTAGGCGTCGCTCCCGGCCACCACCGAGGCCAAGCTCACGAATCAGCTGCTTATACCCGGCGCGATGTCCTGCCGAGCGCTCGATCAGCCGGATCAACTCGCGGTCTGTCTGAGGGTAAGGAGTATGGGCCATCTGGGATGAGAATACCGCGTCCGATGCTAGTGGGTGGAGCAGGAGGTGCAGCCAGGAGTCTTCCGTTCGGGCAGAAGAGCCACCGCCTGCTCGAGCGTCGTCGACTCCGGCACGCGTGTGAAGTTGCTGTTGACCTCATCCTGCTGCTGCCCGATGGTCTTGAACAGCAGCGCACGGCCGTCGATATGGACGTGA
>CAZZZQ010000393.1:0-4090 GCA_964658405.1 uncultured Sphingomonas sp. | reverse complement strand
CCGGATGAGGACGGGTCAGAGGTCGAGGAGCGGGACACGCGGGACGATCCCACGGCGCTCCGTCTGCCGGAGCACTATGAGTCGACCACGCTGGGCGGACTGGTCTCGGAGATCGCCGGGCACATCCCGCTGCCGGGCGAGGTCGTCGAAGAGGATGGCCTTCGGCTGGAGGTGCTGGCGTCGACCAATCGCCGGATCGACCGGATCCGCGTCAGCCTGAGTCATCCGGGCGACGAGGACTAACGCCGCGATTAGCGTTATTACAGCGCATAATAAATGGAATGCCCTTTCGCTCCGGTTTCGTCTCCATCATCGGCCGTCCCAACGCCGGCAAGTCCACGCTGCTCAACGCCCTGCTCGGTCAGAAGCTGGCGATCGTCACGCACAAACCTCAGACGACCCGCACACGCATCCACGGCGTGCTCGAAGTTCCATTGAAGAAGAAGGCCAAGGGCGAGCCCGGCCATCCTGCGGCCCAGGTGATCCTGGTTGACACGCCGGGTGTCCATAAGCCGGAGACACAGCTCGATCGCCGCATGATGCAGGAGGTCCACGACGCGCTTGAGTCGCGCGATGCTGTCCTCTTTATCGTCGACGTAACGCACCGCCTGCCGCAGATCGAGAAGCCGAAGGAGCAGGGAGCGCTGAAGCCGTTCACCAAGACCCGCGTCGAGCTCTCGAAGGCGGAGGACGATTTCGCGCTCTCGCTGATCAAAAAGCTGGAGTGCCCGGTGATTCTGGTGCTGAACAAGATGGACGCGATTCCGCGGGCCGATCTGCTGCCCCTGATTGCGCACTGGTCGGCGCTGCACAGCTTTGCCGATGTAATTCCGATCTCTGCGCGCAAGAAGGAGAATCTTGAGCTGCTGCTGGATAAGGTTGTCGGCCAGCTCAAAGAGGGTGAGCGCTACTTCCCGAAGCATCAGCTGACCGACCAGCCGGAGCGTTTCCTGGTGGCGGAGCTGATCCGCGAGAAGATCCTGATGCTGACCGGCGAGGAGGTGCCCTATGCCACGGCCGTCGTCATCGAGAAGTTTGAAGAGCCTGCGCCGGAGCTGACCGAGACCGGGAAGGTGAAGAAGCGTCCCGCCGGGGCGAAGCTGCCGCTGACGAAGATCTCCGCGGCGATCTTCTGCGAGCGGACGGGCCAAAAGGCGATCCTGATCGGCAAGCAGGGTACGATGCTGAAGCAGATCGGGACTGCGGCGCGCAAGGATATCGAATCGCTGCTGGGGACGCGGGTCTTTCTCGAGCTCTTCGTGAAGGTGCAGGAGGAGTGGCGCAGCTCGCGCGGCTTCGTCGAAGATCTGGACTGGCGGCGTCAGCTGGAAGAAATAGCGGCGCGGCAGGCGTCTGAAGAGGGTCCTGCCGAGTAAGCTGGTGGGACGATGAAAAGCCTCTTTGCCCTCGCCCTTCTTGCGCTCGCGAGCACGTCTGCGGGAGCCCGCGCCCAGTCTCCCGAGGCACCTGTCCGGCACGATTTCGTGGTGAAGAACTTCCACACCGAGGGCGGCGCGACGCTGCCTGAGGCGCACGTCATCTATGGGACCTACGGGCATCTGAATGCCGCGCATGACAATGTCGTGCTGCTGCCCTCGCACTATATGGCGAACCTGCACGGTTACGAGTGGCTGATCGGGCCGGGTAAGGCGCTTGATCCGACCAAGCTCTTTCTCGTGACGTCCGAGCTCTTTGGGAACGGGAGCTCGTCGTCCCCAAGCAATACGCCGGAGCCCTTCCACGGGCCGCGGTTCCCGCTGATGACGATCCGCGACAACGTCAATGTCGTACACCAGCTGCTGACCGAGGAGCTGAAGGTGAAGCATCTGAAGGCGGTCATCGGCTTCTCGATGGGCGCGCAGCAGGCCTTCCAGTGGGCGGTCAGCTATCCGGACTTTGCCGACCGGCTGGTCGCGACCTCGGGAACGGCGAAGACCTATCCGCACGGGATCGTCCGGCTGGAAGGCCAGATCGCCGCGCTGACCGCCGATCCGGTCTTCAACAATGGCGACTACACCGCTCCGCCGCGCAAGGGCATGGAGGCGTTTGGGACGGTCTGGCTCGGCTGGCTCTACTCGCAGGAGTGGTGGCACGAAGAGCTGTGGCGTGCGGCCGCGAAGCCCGGCACGACCTTCCAGCAGTTCTTCGAGCAGCGCCGGACGCACTTTATCCAGGATGGCGACGCCAATAACCTGATTCTGCAGATGCACACGTGGGAGTCGAACGATGTGGGCGCGACGCCGGGCTTTGGCGCGCCTTCGCCGACCAGCAAGTACGCAGGCAACAGTGGTGAGGCCAGCACCAACGCGAATACCGAGCGGGCGCTGCGGTCGATCAAGGTGCCGTTTCTGTACATGCCGTCGATGACGGATATGTACTTCCCGATTACGGATGCGCGCTACGAGGCCCGCTTTATTCCGGGAGTGTCGTTTGTGCCGATTCCGTCGCTCTGGGGCCACACGGCGGGTGCGGCGAGTAACCCGGCGGACGGGAAGTTTCTGAACGAGACGATCGCGAAGTTCATGGCGGGGCAGCTGCCGCCAACTGCACCTGTCAAGTAGTGCGTCGTAGTACAAAGGATTGAGTTTTTCGGAGGAAGCACATGCGCGTAGGTCTGATGACCCGGGAGTATCCCCCCAACGTCTACGGTGGGGCCGGCGTCCACGTGGAGTACCTGAGCCTTGAGCTCGCGAAGAAGATCGAAGTGGAGGTCCATTGCTGGGGCACGCAGGATGAGGATCGCGGCAATCTGCACGTGCACGGCCTCGAGCCAGCGCCCGAGATCACGGGCGACACGAAGGAGAAGTTCAAGGCCGCGGTCGATGCGTTCGCGCTGAATCTTGCGCAGATGAAGGACCTGGGCAAGATCGACATCGTGCACACGCATACCTGGTATGTGTCGATGGCGGGGTTTCTCGCGAAGAAGCTCTACAACATTCCCTTTGTCCTGACGACGCACTCGCTTGAGCCGCTGCGGGCGTGGAAGGCGGAGCAGCTGGGTAGCGGCTACGCGATGTCCTCGTGGATGGAGCGGACGGCGATTCTCGATGCCGACGCCATCATCGCGGTCTCGAATGGAACGAAGGCCGATATCTTGAAGGCGTACCCGGAGGTCGATGCGGGCCGGATCCACGTCATCTACAACGGCATCGACCTGGCGGAGTATCAGAAGACCGACGACACCTCAGCGCTGGTAAAGTACGGCGTCGATCCGAGCAAGCCGTACGTCCTGTTTGTCGGAAGGATCACGCGGCAGAAGGGCGTGACGCACCTCGTTGAGGCGATCCAGTACATGCCGGCGAACACGCAGGTTGTGCTCTGCGCCGGTGCTCCGGATACCCCCGAGATCGCGACCGAGATGCGGGAGAAGGTTGCGGCTGCACTGGTTCATAACCCGAACATCGTCTGGATCGAGAAGATGGTGACGAAGCCTGAGGCGATCCAGCTCTACTCGAACTGCGCCGTCTTCTGCTGCCCATCAGTCTACGAGCCGTTCGGAATCATCAACCTGGAGGCGATGGCCTGTAAGGCCCCGGTAGTCGCGTCGGCGACAGGCGGGATCCTCGAGGTCGTGGTCGAGGGTGAGACTGGGCACCTAGTCCCGTTTGAGGCGGATCCGGTCACGACGTTTCCGGCTGATCCGGAGAGGTTCGCGAAGGATCTTGCGGAGAAGGTCAGCGCGCTGCTGGCTGATCCGGCGAAGGCGAGGCAGTATGGCGAGGCTGGGCGCAGGCGCGTGGAAGAGAAGTTTGCCTGGTCGGCGATTGCGGATCAGACGATCGAGCTCTACAAGCAGCTGATCGCAGCCCGGGCCAAGTAAGCCCGGGCTGCCGTGCGGCTACTGCAGGAGCGAGATTGCAACGGAGCTCATCGCGGTGACGCCGGTCCGGAGGGTCGGTTCGGGCAGCGGCTGGAACTTGCTGGTGTGCGGTCCGGGCAGCTCCTTCCCGGCGGCCTCGGCGGCGGCCAGCTTCTGCGGATCGGCCGCACCGAGCCAGAACATGGTGACCGGGATCTTGTGGTCTTCGTAGCCGAGGACGCCGAAGTCCTCCGAGCCCATGATGCGCGGCGTGGTGACGACGTTCTTCTC
>CAZZZQ010000392.1:1220-4109 GCA_964658405.1 uncultured Sphingomonas sp. | reverse complement strand
GAGGAGTTTCCCGGCGTCATGGAGGAGTTTGAAGATCGCCCTAAGCTGAAGGGTCTGCGTCACGTCATTCAGAGCGAGAAGGACGAGAACTATATCCTCCGCGAAGACTTCAACTCCGGGATGCGCTGCCTGGATGGGAGCGGCCTGGTGTACGAGATTCTTGTCTTCGCACGGCAGCTGCCGCAGACGATTGACTTCGTGGATGAGCACACGAACCAGGTCTTCGTGCTCGATCACATGGCCAAGCCGCTTATCCGCAAAGGCCAGGTGTCGCCGTGGGCGGAGCGGATGCGCGAGCTTGGCAAACGCGAACATGTCTGGTGCAAGCTCTCCGGCCTCGTCACCGAGGCGGACCGGGCCGGCTGGAACGAAGCGACGTTGAAGCCGTACCTCGACACCGCGGTCGAAGCGTTTGGTCCGAGCCGGCTGATGGTCGGATCCGACTGGCCGGTGTGCCTGGTGGCGAGTGAATACGCGCGCTGGTTCGAGGTGCTGCGAAGCTACTTCGCCGGCTTCAGCGAGACCGAGCGTGCTGCCATCTTCGGAGGCAATGCAATCGAGGTCTACGGGCTTTAGTCGATCCAGGCGCAGACGGCGTCTGGTGCCGCCGTCTGCGTGGCGATCCTTCGTGGGTACGCCGACGCTTCGCTTTGTCACTTCCACAGATACAAATGTTGCCTTGAAGACGGGGAATCCTGCGCGAAGTTGCGGACTTCGATGCGAATTCATTGACTGTTCATCTACATTAACCGCTTTGTGATCTTAACGACATTCGGGCAACGCCATCATCGGAGAATGAATACTTGCAAGCTTATCCGAGGCATTGTTTTTTCAGGCGTATTGGGGGCAGTCGCTCAAGCACAGATGACAACCGCACGACTCGTCGGCATCGTTAAGGACGCCACAGGCAGCGTTGTTCTCAATGCGGAGTTGATCATCACCAACGAGCGAACGGGCGCACAGCGATCGGTTCGCACCAACGGAGACGGGCTCTACACGGTCGTCTCGCTTCCACCCTCTGAGTACGATATTCGCGTGGTCGCAAAGGACTTTGCAGAGGCTGAGGTGAAGCATCTCGTGCTCTCTGTCGGGCAAGAGGTGACACATGACTTCGACCTCGCACTGGCCGGAACCGCGACGCAGGTGACCGTCGATGCTGGATCCGTTGTTGCGCTCGATACGTCATCCGCCAAGATCGGTGGGAACGTAGCCAGCCGCGAGATCGAGAACCTTCCGATCAACGGCAGGCAGATCTCGCAGCTGTACCTTCTTGTTCCCGGAGCGACGAACTCCGGTTCAGGCACCTTCGATAACATTCGCTTCTCCGGCCGCGCTGTCGAACAGAACATCATTCGCCTGGACGGTATCGAAGCAACATCGATCATTGACACCTCCCCGGGCAATCTCAACGGTGAGCTGACCTCAACCTTCCGTCTGCAGCAGTCGCTTGAGTCGGTGCAGGAGTTCCGCGTCGATTCGTCCAGCTACCCCGCCGAGATGGGAACAGGAACGGGCGGCCAGATCAGCTTCATTACCAAGTCCGGTACGAATCGCCTGCACGGCTCGATCTTCGAGTATGTCCGCAACGATTTCTTCGATGCTCGCAACACGTTTGTCGCGAAGGGAACCCCCACCAAGTTTCGCCTGAACCAGTTTGGTGGATCCGTTGGCGGACCGATCTTCAAAGACAAACTCTTCGGATTCGCGAACTACGAAGGTCTGCGCCAGATCTTCTCGGCGCCGTACTCGCAGTCGACCTTGAGCAACTTCGCCCGGGCGCGGATCGCCACGACGTCGCCGCTCTTCCCGCTGCTCGCGGCATACCCGACCGACCCGAACCCGATCGCCTCCGAGACCATCAACTCTGCGCCTGTCGTGACGGTTGTTGGCCAGAATCGCATCAATGAAGACTTTGGCGCGATTCGCCTGGACTATCACATCAACGATCGCTTCAGCGCCTACGCCCGCTACAACCGCGACCAGGGCACCTCGGCGCAGGTGCAGGATGCTTCGCTGAGCCAGTTTGGCCAGGTCGCTGTCCCGCAGAATGGCGTACTTGCGCTCAACCAGATCTGGACTCCTCGCATCTTCAACGAGTCAAAGTTCGGCTACAACGGCGCCAAGTCGCGCGTCCTTGGAATCGCCGGACCCAGCCCGAACGCAGACCTCAGCCGCTCGCGGATTGCGGTCGCCGGGCTCACGAACATCGGTTCACTGATCAGCCTGTCGAGCTCCTTCAACGGCGTCGGTGCACCCTATACCGGCCAGACCTTCTCGTACATCGACAACCTCTCGTATGTTGCTGGAAATCACAGCTTCAAGGTGGGCGCGGAGGTTCGTCCGATCTCGCTGTATAACAATCAGCTTGGCGGAACGACCTACACGTATAACTCCATCTCGGCCTTTGTCGCGAACACTCCGAATCAGATCCAGTTCTTCGGTGATCTCAGCGACCTGAGCCCCTTCACCGGGCTGAGCGGAAACGCACAGGTCAAGCAGAACTACTACATCGGCTACGCGCAGGACGAGTGGAAGATCAAGAAGAACCTGACCCTGAGCTACGGTGTGCGGTACGAGTACTACTCCCCGCTACATGAGGCTCGCAACAAGAATGTCTTCTTCGATATCCCGACCGGCACCATTATTCCCAGGTTCGCCGGGGACTGGTATCAGAGCTCCACGACGAACTTTGGTCCCCGCCTTGGACTGACCTGGTCGCCGGCCTTCACCAACGGCCAGACGCTGATTCGCCTTGGTGGCGGCGTCTTCTATGGCCCGGGTCAGACGGAGGATCAGATTCAGCCGGAGGCCAATGATCGCGTCTCCCGTACCTTCACGTCGGGTAAGGTCTACCCGATCATCCCTGCAACGGACGTCTACGCTGGCTAT
>CAZZZQ010000392.1:0-1210 GCA_964658405.1 uncultured Sphingomonas sp. | reverse complement strand
ACAGCACAACGCTTGGTTATCAGCCGCGCGCCTATGCCCCGGGCTACAAGGTTCCGGAGCGTGTCACGACCTACACCGCTTCCATCCAGCAGGAGCTGCCGGGCCAGTTCCAGATGATGATCGCCTATGTTGGCTCGACAGGACGCAACCTGTTCCTGCGTTCCATCACCAACCTGATCACAAGCGTAAACACGGGTGCTGCTACCGGCATCAACACCGGTGGTACAGGCACGGCGGTGCGGCAGTTCGGTGGCCGTTTCGCAGAGATCGACTACAAGACCTCGGGCGGAACGGACATGTACAACTCGCTCCAGACTCAGCTCCAGCGGCGGTTCGCGCACGGGCTTTCGATGGGCGCACAGTACACGTGGGCAAAGGAACTCGGAACGTCGAGCGGCTCCAACGAGGCGACCACGGCTCAGAATCCGTATGACTTCCGCACGGAATATGGCCGCGGAACCTTCGACATTCGCCACTCGCTCAACGCGACGGTCCTGTACGAACTGCCGTTTGGTCATGGCAAGGCGTACTCGCTGTCCGGTCCGGTCGATCTGATCGCGGGTGGCTGGCAGGTCGGCGGCATCGTCAACTTCCGCAGCGGTCTGCCGATCGATGTGTTGATCACGCGCCCCGACATCGCATACGTCGGAAGGGCTGGCACACCGTTCGCTGGACAGACCTACTCTGCTCCGATTGTCAATGCTTACACGCTTCAGACCACCGCAGTCGTCAACACGCCTGGCGGAGGAAACTCGCGAAACGTTCGTCGTCCAAACATCGTTCCGGGAGTCAGCCCCTACCTCAAGTCGGGCCGCCAGTTCCTCAACCCGGCTGCCTTCTCGACGCCCGCTGTAGGCACCTTCGGCAACTCGCGCAGGAATGACTACACCGGCCCCAACCTCGCGCAGGTTGACCTGACGCTCAGCAAGGCGTTCCGCGTCGCGGAGAAGCTCTCCTTCGACTTCCACGCAGACGCGTACAACATCATGAATCATCCGAACTATGCCAATCCCAGCACGGTTCGCCTGACTCAGACGCTGGCTACTGCTCCCGGAAACGGATCGCAGCCGGGAACGCCCTTTACTTCCGCAAACGCCGGTTCCTTCGGCCTGCTGACCTCAACCGTAGGAAACCAGGTTGGAATTGGTGCGAATCGCCAGATCCAGCTGTCGTTGCGGGCAATCTTCTAGCCTTCTGAAGCTGGCGGGCC
>CAZZZQ010000391.1:0-4111 GCA_964658405.1 uncultured Sphingomonas sp. | reverse complement strand
CAGAAGCCAGCGATTGACGTTCTCCAAGCTGCGCAGGCAGTCACGGAAGTCCTCGTAGCTGCAGTCACCATCCATCAGCTCAGGCAATTCACGCGGAGAGACCCGCCGGCTCAGATCGACCTGCGGTTTAAGCCACATGGAAGTGCATGACCTCCGCCGTCAGTCCCGGCCCGAAGGACATAGCACAACCACGCTGCCCCGCTCGCGCTTGCTGCATGATCCGCTCCAACACGAACATCACCGTTGCTGACGACATGTTGCCGAAACACGCCAGTACCTCGCGCGACGCCGCGAGCGCATCCGCAGGCAGTTCCAACCCCCGCTCGACCGCATCGAGAACCGACCGTCCGCCGGGGTGCACCGCCCACAGGGCGATTCCATCGCGTTCGGCCATCAACTCCCCCTCATGCAGCGCGCGGGCCAGTGCTCCCGGCACCTGCCCGGAGAGCAGCATATCGAAGCCAAATCCTCCGATTTTCCATGTGATCAGCCCACGCGTCTCCGGCACCATAACTGCGTTGAAGCTATCCAGTGCGAAACCCTTCTCTCGCCCAGTGATCAGGCTTGCTGCCGCGCCATCGGCGAAGACAAGGAAGGAGAGTACCTGCTCCAGTTGTTGTGTCTCCTGAAAATGAAGCGTACAAAGCTCAAGGTTCACGATCAGTACGCCGGCCGCTGGTTCTGACCGCACGATGTGCCGGGCCAGCTTGAGCGCATTAATTGCGGCGTAGCATCCCATGAAGCCGATCATCGTGCGCTCCACGCCTGGTGGGAGCCCGAGATAGTCGACGATCTCAAAGTCGAGTCCGGGGGCATAGAGTCCTGTACAGCAGGTAACAAGAACGTGGGTGATACCAGCGCGTTCTTCCTCACTCAACGCAAGTCGGTCCAGTGCCTTCCGCATCAGCAGGGGCGCGCTTTGCTCGAATAGCTCCATCCGCCGGGCGGTGTTGGGAAAATCTCCCAGCCGGTAAAAGTCATTTGCGTTTTGACCAGGAGACGTGCCGGATTCTTTCGGATCGAGAAACGAATACCGGTGGGTGATATCGGCGAGATTCGTCATGCGGCGGAAGATCCTGCGTACCCGCTGGTCCGCCAGCATCTTTTCAGCGAAGAGGACAAAGGTCTCATGCACGTCATGCTCTGGTACGGCGGTGGCGATGCGGTTGATGTATGCCGTAGTCATGCACATGGGCCCTCAGCAGGGTTAAATTGAGTCTGTATAGGTTCAGGAAAGCTAGACGACGAAGTTGCGAAGATCCGGCTAGAGAAGACACCTGCAGAGCAGGCTCGAGAGAGTGGCTACTCGATGAGACGAGCCCCCTCCTTCTTTGATAGCAGTTGATAGAGAGGCGTCCGATGACGATTCGTTCATGGAAGATTCAAGAGGCGAAAAGGGTCCGCCGACATGCTACGTTTTACCTTAGCCAGCCGCTTGTTCAGGTGTGCCGGGCGGGCGAGATTTAGATCGTGGCACGGCCGCCGAACCTGTCATCTCCCGAAGAATCCGCTGAAAGCCGTTAAGACGGCATTATGAGCGAGCGGCGCACCATAGGATGGACTGATGCGACTCCTGCTGGTCGAGGACGAACTCGAGATTCAAAGCTTCGTCAGGCAATCGTTAGTTGGCGCAGGCTATGACGTCCATACGGCAGAAGATGGAAATACCGCCATTCACTTAGCGGCGAAGCACGTCTATCAAGGAATGATCATCGATCTTGGGCTGCCTGATCAGGATGGTATTGACCTGATCCTCCAATTGCGGAAGTCTGGTGTGACCAGTCCAGTGCTCATTCTTTCTGCAAGACGATCGGTCGATGATCGCGTGAAGGGTCTCGAGCTTGGAGGGGACGATTACCTGACAAAGCCCTTTGCGATTGCCGAGCTACTCGCCAGAATGCGGAATCTTCTCCGGCGAAATGCCCCGCCGACTGAAGACCCAACCCGCTTGCGTGTCTGCGATCTCGAGATCGATATGCTCCGACGAAGAGCGACCCGGGGCGAGGATGTCCTGAACCTTAGTCCGCAGGAGTTCGTCTTACTGGAGTACCTCTGCCGGAATGCTGGCAGGGTCGTCACCCGTTCCATGCTCATGACGGAGGTTTGGGGCATGCGCTTCCAACCCGACACCAACGTGGTCGATGTGCATATTTACCGGCTCCGCGGCAAGATTGACACCGAGGGGCGTGAGCCGCTGATCAAGACATTGCGAGGGATAGGATATGTCCTTAAAGGCAGCTAATCCCATCATGCGGAGCGCCGCCTGGCGCATCTCGCTCTGGGCAAGTCTGGCGTTCGCGATCGGGACGATGCTCGTCTTCGCGATGCTTCACCGGTTTGTTGCAAGCGACATCCAACGACGAAGCGACGCCTGGCTTTCGGGCGAAGTTGGCGTGCTGGGTGACGTAGCCGGCCGCACGCCAAAAGACAGCCTCTACCGCCGAGTGGTCGGTGAAGTGGCGGAATTGGCCAGCCGAGAGGTTCCAAATCGTCAGCGCTCGGGCGGCAACGAGAATGATGCCGTTTTCTTTCTTCAGACCGGCGACTCCGGACCAGCGAGGCTTTGGGTCGGGTCTGGCGATGGCACCGCAAATCTCGCTGCTATTCGTTCTACTCATACGTCCAGGGACGCGCCCTTCGATCTGCGTGTTCAAGGTTTCAGCATTCCGTTCCGCGTAGCCTCCGTTCGCATCGAGGATGGCAGCAACATCTATCTTGGATTGTCGGAACGTGATGAGCTTCACGTCCTTAGAAATCTCCGTGTAAGGTTTCTCACACTCTGGGCCACCATTGTTTTACTCGGGTTCGTGATCGTGTTTTTTACGACACGAAAAATGCTGGGCCGCGTCAGCGAGATTACAGAAGCAGCATCGCGTATCGGTCAAGCGGATCTGAGTAGCAGGGTTCCCGATACGAAGGGAACGGACGAGATCGGCCATCTGGCTCGCACGCTGAATCACATGCTCGACAGGATCGAGAACACCGTCTACCAGCTGCACACGATTACAGATTCCCTGGCGCATGACCTTAGAAGTCCGCTTACGGCAATTCGCGGCAAATTGGAGACTGCTCTATCAAGTGATGTGAGGGTCGATCAAGCCGAGCCGATTGTTTCAGCAATTGATGAACTCGACCGTCTCACGGACTTTCTGAATACGACCCTCGACGTGGCCGAAGCGAAGGCGGACGCGTTGAGGCTGTCATCGACGGAGATCAATTTGGACGAGGTCCTAAGGGACATGATTAGTCTCTATGAACCATGCATGGGTGAACGTGGACTGAAGATTGACTTCCGCAGTGCGGGTTCACCGAAGGTTCTCGCAGATCAAGGCCTGCTTCATCGCGTCATTGCGAACCTGCTCGACAATGAACTCAAACATCTTCCCCCCTCCTGCACCATCTCGATTCATCTTCATGCTGATCGCGACACGGTGACACTTATCGTCGAGGATGATGGTCCGGGATTTGATGCTGATATTCAAAGAAATCTTTTCAGTCAGAGGGTGAAGGGTCGGGAGTCACGAGGTCACGGTCTGGGCCTCGCATTTGTGGAGGCAGTTGTACGTGTTCACGGGGGTGCCGTCTCAGCGACCAATCGACCCGAGGGTGGCGCCAGACTTTCCATTACCCTCCCGTCGCAGAAGATCGCTTCGGAACAGGTACGCGATCTCATTCTGACAGGCGGTTAACGACCTGCGTGCAGCGCAGAAATATACGTAAGCAATGACAGACATGGCTACTTTGTGAGGGACTTTTTTCATGCCTGGGATAAGGTCATGATGCATGATCGCTTCGATTGGAGACGCTGAGCAAACGTCTACAACTCCGTCTCTAAAGCGGACTGCTCTTGCTTCTGCAAGGCGATCTGGCGATGTGCAGCCTTTACATTGAGGGTTGTCCCTGGTGCTTCCAGGTTTAGGAGGAAGCAAATCTTTCAGCAGAGTTCAGGCAACACAGTCGTGGACGCTTTCAGGCGCCGGGGGTAGAGAGCATGCAGACTGAAACTCATCGCACGAATCGAGTTGGCTGGCTGCGTGCAGCCGTGCTGGGAGCTAACGACGGTCTGCTATCCACCGCGAGTCTCGTGCTCGGCGTCGCAACCGCGCACGGA
>CAZZZQ010000390.1:0-4113 GCA_964658405.1 uncultured Sphingomonas sp. | reverse complement strand
GCCGGCTTCCCAAGGCCCCGCTCGAAGTCGTCCCGGTACCCGCGTATGTCGAAAAGGACCAGGCAGCGGCGTACTACAACAATGGCACCCCCGACGGCAGCCGACCGGGTCGCGTCTACATCAACACCTACCACTTTGCCGACCGGTCTCTGGCTCCGGTCGAGGCCGTCTCCTACCACGAAGGAATTCCGGGCCACCACCTGCAGATCTCGATCGCGCAGGAGCTGACCGGCCTCCCTGAGTTCCGCAAATACACCTACTACACGGCCTACACCGAAGGCTGGGGGCTCTACAGCGAGCGGCTGGGCAAGGATGTTGGCTTCTATCAGGATCCCTACAGCGACTACGGGCGTCTGGAGGCTGACATCTGGCGCGCCATTCGCCTGGTGGTGGACACCGGCGTCCACTCCAAGCACTGGACTCGGCAGCAGATGGTGGACTTCTTCCATGATCACTCCGCCATTGATGAGACCAACGTACAGGCTGAGACCGATCGCTACATCGCGTGGCCCGGGCAGGCGCTCGGCTACAAGATGGGTCAGCTGAAGCTTCTTGAACTTCGCCAGCGCGCACAAACAGCCCTTGGGCCAAAGTTTCGCCTGAAGGACTTCCATGACGTCGTGCTCGACTCGGGGGCACTGCCGCTGGACGTCCTCGACAAGCAGGTGAATGACTGGATCGCTACCCAGAAGAGGTAGGTCTGGTAGCCTTTCGTTATGAGTGAAGAGAGCTATGAACTGGCAGTCCCGGCGCCGGTGCTTCCCGGCCTGCGCGTTGCGGTCCTGGGCGCCGGCAAGATGGGCGGCATCCTGCTGCAGGCGTTTCTGAAGAACAACCTGATCGCAGCCGACCAGATCTTCGCGACGGTGCAGCATCCGGATCGCGCCCTCGCCCTGTCCGCCCAATTCGGCGTCGAGGTCACAACCGACAATCTCCGCGCTGCGGAACAGGCGGACGTGATCCTGCTCGGAGTCAAGCCGATGCAGGTCCCGGCACTTGTGGAGCAGATTCGCCCCGCACTCAATCCCAACAAGATGCTGCTCTCCTTCGCCGCCTCCGTCAAAACGCGCAGCATTGAGGACGCCGCAGGCTGCGAGCTCGCCGTTATTCGCGCCATGCCGAACACTCCAGCGATGATCGCCGCGGGCGTCACCGCGCTCTGCGCCGGGCGCTTCGTCTCCGAGCAGCAGATGGCCGTCGCCCAGCGCATCTTCCAGACCGTCGGTCGCACGGTCGTCGTCGATGAGAAGCACATGGACGCGGTCACCGGCCTCTCCGGCTCCGGCCCCGCCTTCCTCTACATCATCATCGAAGCCCTCGCTGAGGCAGGCGTAAACGTCGGCCTCCCGCGCGACATCGCCACCCTGCTCGCCGCGCAGACGACCTACGGTTCGGCTCGCATGGTTCTAGAAACGGGCTACCACCCCGCCCTGCTCAAGGACCAGGTCACGACCCCCGCAGGCTGTACCGTCGACGGTATCCTGGAGCTCGAAGAGGGCGGCCTCCGCGTGACCCTCATCAAGGCAGTCAAGCGCGCGACGCAGCGGGCGAAGGAGCTGGCACAGGGCTAGTCTCGCCCGGTTGCTGCCATAAGACGAACTCACGCCCTACGCAGCTCCACGTCCCGCTCCATGGCATTCAACCTTCACGCTATGAGAGCAGGACGCGAGAAGTATTGCCTGGAGGCGTAGAGACCTGATGCTGAGCGCTGACGGCCATTCCATCAACCCAACCACGCCTGCTCTAAACGATCGGCGCCGCCGGGACATCGCGAAACGAAATATGTTTGTGCCCGAAGAAGCTGATGATCACGGTAATAAACGACAGGATAGCTCCGGCAACGTACGGCGCCTGCGCAGCATGACTCGGGACAGTGCGGCGCAGCAATGCAGTCAACGGTGCGATCGCGACCGCGCTCAGAATCAACGTTGGGAGATACACAATGAAGCTCCGCGCGTACTCCTGCAAAAATCTTCCCTTCGTCTTGAATACAAATAATTTGTAACCGACAAAGGACACTGTGATGCTGATCACCATCGACGTCGCCGATGCAACGCTTGCGGCAAGAGACGGCTTGCTCGGCATCAGGTGCAGAAAGAGCCTTGCGCAGAAGAAGAAGCAGACATATCCAAAAAAGGTATTCCAGCCTCCGACCAGAAGATAACGGACCACCTGACCGGATGGGATATGTTTCAACAAGCTGTTGATCAAGCGACAAGCTCCTGCATTCAAGGTGAGCACGTACATGCTTCGTGAGACGCGAATAATATTGCAGCGGACAGCAATCAACCCTTACCGCGCCGGGACATGGAAGTCTCATGCCCCGACGCGGTAAGGCCTGCTATTCGCTCTTCTTCGTCAAGGCGTGATACTGCTGAATCTGCGAGAGTGTCAACGCCTGGATCGACTCCGGCGAACTCTGCCAGGTGCGATACCAGAGAACGAGCCACTCCAGCGCCGTCTCAAGTCGCAGCTTCGGCGTCCAGTTCAGTTCGTTCCGCGCGCGAGATGCATCCAGCTTCAGATAGTTCGCCTCGTGCGGATTATTCGGATCTTCGTCGAGAACCCACGAAGCATTGTTCCCCCAGAAGCGCGTCATACGATCGGCAATCCAACCGACCGGACGAGCATCATCCTCGGTGGGTCCGAAGTTGTACGCCGTCGCATAACGTGCAGCGCCCGGACCTGGCGTAAGCAGCTTCTCAGCAAGCCTGATATACCCAAAGACCGGCTCGAGAACGTGCTGCCATGGCCGAATCGCATTCGGACGGCGAATCAGAACCGGAGCACCCGAAAGGAAACCGCGCACGAGATCCGGGATGAGGCGGTCCGTCGACCAGTCGCCCCCACCGATTACATTGCCGGCACGGCCTGTAGCGACCGCAACCTCATGACCACCAGGCTGCCGAAGTTGATCGACCGGGAAGAAGGACTGCCGAAAGCTTGCAGAGACAATCTCTGCGCAGGCCTTCGAGGCGGAATAGGGGTCGTAGCCCCCAAGCGGATCAGTCTCCCTGTAGGGCCAGATCCACTCCTTGTTCTCGTAGCATTTGTCCGTTGTGATGGAGACGACGGCACGCACGGAAGGAGTCCGGCGAATGGCATCGAGCACACGCGCCGTCCCGATGACGTTCGTCTCATACGTCCCGATCGGATCCTGGTAAGAGTAGCGAACCAGTGGCTGTGCAGCCATGTGGAAGACGACCTCAGGCTTGAACTCCTGCATCGCCTTTTCGAGGGTCGCGGCATCACGAATATCGCCGCGCACGTCTTCGATCATCGTGCCGATCTTCGCATCCGTGAAGAGATTAGGGGTGGTCGAGGGATCGAGCGCGTATCCGCGTACGACGGCGCCGAGCGACGACAGCCAGATCGCCATCCACCCGCCCTTGAAGCCTGTATGGCCTGTAAGAAAGACACGTCGATTACGCCAGAATTCCGGGGAAGCTACCAGGTCTTCCATGGGGCCTTTCCTTTGCTCCAGAGCTCTTCAAGATGCTGTTTGTCGCGCAGGGTATCCATCGCCTGCCAGAAGCCGTGATGAAAGAAGGCGTGGACCTCGCCGGCGGCAACAAGTGCCTCGATGGGCTCACGCTCAAACATCTGACTATCATCCGTGACCGCGTCGATCACCTTTGGCGACAGGACAAAGAAACCGCCGTTGATCCACCCACCCTCATCGGAGGGCTTCTCCTGGAAGGAGTAGATCTTCGTATCCTTAAGCCCAAGCGCGCCGAACCGAGCGATCGGTTGGACACTGGTCAGTGTCGCCAGGTTCCCGTGTTCCTTATGGAACGCGATCGTGGCAGTGATATCGACGTCGGCCACGCCATCTCCATAAGTCATGCAGAACGCTTCGTCCGGCTCAAGATATTTTGCAATCTTCTTCAAGCGCCCACCGGTGCCGGTTGAATCGCCAGTGTCCACAAGTGTGATCCGCCATGGCTCAGCGATCGAGTTATGAACCGTCATCTTGTTCTCGGTCATATCGAAGGTCACATCCGAGGTATGCAGGAAGTAGTTCGCAAAGAACTCCTTGATGACATATCCCTTATAGCCACAGCAGATAATAAAGTCGTTTACACCATGTTGTGAGTAAATTTTGAGAATGTG
>CAZZZQ010000389.1:0-4149 GCA_964658405.1 uncultured Sphingomonas sp. | reverse complement strand
CGCGGCATCCTGATCAACATCACCGGCTCCAGCAGCCTGAAGCTCAGCGAGGTCAACGAGGCCTCGAGCATCATCCAGAACGCCGCCCACGAGGATGCCAACATCATCTTCGGCGCCGTGCTCGACGAGAATATGGGCGACGAGGTCAAGATCACCGTCATCGCCACGGGCTTCCGCCAGGACGAGATGCCGATCCGCCGCGACCGCATGATGGCTGATCCGGCGCTGCCCACCTCGCGGCAGGACGTTCCCATCCAGCGCTACTCCATCCCCCGCCCCGCGACCGCGCGCTTCGCCAGCGAGACGGCGAACGAGATGGACGTGAAGCCGGCCGGATCTCCCACGCCCGCACCGCCCGCAGTCGAGCCGCCTGCACTCGAGCACCACGCGGCACCCGAAGAGCGGCAGCAGATCCCCGTGGTCCCGGTCGTCCGAGAAGCGCTCATCCCGGTCCGGGCCTCGGTCTTCGACGACGACTTCTTCCGGACCACTGGCCACGCCGAGGACTCGCAGACCGCAGCTCCTGCGGTGCACGATCCCTTCGCCGTGCAGGCGACGCCTGAGAGCCATACCGTCTCGGGCTTCGACCAGAATGACTTCCGCATCTCGGTCGACGTCCAACCGACAGCACCCAAGGCTGTTCCGAGCTGGTCGTCGGCGGTCGCGGACCCGGTCGTGCGCAATCCGCCATTTGCCCCCTCGCACAGCCTTGAGGTGGACGAGCGGGAGTCTGAGGAGCTGGATATTCCTGCCTTCCTCCGGCGCAGCCACTAGCGATTCGCTCCGGCTGGAGACTTTTCGGCCGGGGCGCATCGAATAAAATGGAAGCAGGCTCACACACTCGTGATCCTGAGGCGAGGGCCAAGGTGGGAATGATGGATTGCAAGAGACAGCTTCGCAGGATTCTGCTGTGTGCCGCCTGTAGCGGCATGGTATCGACAGCACCACTGCTGGCCAAGGCCCATCAGGTCCACGCGAAGACACCGCACGTACATCAGTCCTCCTCCGCTGGCCACACCCACGCTGCCACACCGCACAGCCATGCTGCCCGCGCGCACGGCGCCGCTCCGGTCTCAGGTAAACGCGGACGACGCGGCGGCCGGGCAATCCTGGTCAGCCGCAGGGCCCGGTACTCGGAACACTTCTCCGCAAGCTCCTTCGCCGACAGCGCCGAAAACCTCACCTCTGGCGATGTCACGGCCGGTGAGGATCCGACGGTGCGGGCCGCAGCCATCCAGGCGCTCGGCAACATGAACGGCACCGCTCTTGCGATCGATCCTTCGAGCGGCCGCATCCTGGCAATGGTCAATCAGAAGCTTGCCCTTTCAAGCGGCGCGGAGCCCTGCTCGACCATCAAGCTGACCGTTGCACTCGCCGCGCTTGAGGAAGGCCTGATTAAGCGGGATACGCCTGTGAGCCTCGGCGGCGGCTATCGCGTCGACCTGACCTACGCGCTGGCGAAGTCGATCAACCCCTTCTTCGAGGTCCTCGGCCGTACCCTTGGCTTCGAGCGCGTGAAGCACTACGCGAACGAATTCGGCCTCGGCGAGCTTGCCGGCTACCAGATCCAGGGCGAGCAGCTTGGCACGTATCCTGACACCGAGCTTCCCCAGAAGATGGGCGGCGTAGGCCGGATGTGCTCCTTCGGCGAGAGCATCTCGATGACCCCGCTGCAGCTTGGCGCCATCGTCTCCGCGATCGCGAACGGCGGCACCCTCTACTACCTCCAGCATCCCGAGACGCCGGCGCAGCTCGCCGCCTTCAACCCGAAGGTAAAGCGCATCCTGAACATCGCTCCCATCATCCCCGAGATCATTCCGGGTATGGCCGGAGCGGTGAACAATGGTACGGCGCGCTCGCTGAAGGCAAACTTCAGCCAGTTTCCGGTGATGGGCAAGACCGGCACCTGCTCGAACAACGGCACGCGTTTCGGCTGGTTCGGCTCCTACGCGGAGACCCCGACAGGCCGCATCGTGACCGTCATCTTCCTCGAAGGCGGCCGCCCGACCTTTGGCCCCAAGGCCGCCGAGCTGACCGGCCAGTTCTACCGTGCGCTCTGGGATAAGAGCTACTTCACCCCGAAGACCGAGACGGTCGCCATGACCGGAACGCACTAGTCGGCCCTAGGATTCACCGTTCTCAGAAGGAATGCATGGATATCCTGACCGCCGCAGAGATGGGCGCCGTCGACCGCCGCACCGCTGAAGAGTTCGGCGTACCGCTCTCAAACCTGATGGAACAGGCCGGTTCAGCGGTCGCCCGCTTCTGCCTGCGGCAGTACAAGACCGCCTCAAACATCGTCGTCCTTTGTGGCAAAGGGAATAATGGCGGTGACGGTTTTGTCGCAGCTCGTCACCTGATCGCAGCCGGGCGAGGGGTCCGCGTAGTCCTGCTCGGCAGCGCCACCGAGCTGAAGGGCGAGGCTGCCGCAGCCTTTGCACGTTTGCAAACGAGCGTGATCGAGATCAGCGACGCGGCTGAGCTTGCCTCAGCACTGACCCCAGCCGACCTCTATATAGATGCGGTCGTCGGCACCGGCTTCAAGCCACCCCTTCGCGGCCTTCCCGCAGCGGTCGGTGACTTCCTCGCCACGTCGACCGTGCCCGTCGTCGCGGTCGACCTTCCCTCAGGCTGGGATACTGACTCGATCGACCAGACTGCTCCCGGCTCCTTTCGCGCCGAGGCCGTCGTCACCTTTACCGCCCCCAAGTTCGCGCACGTCTTTGGCCATCTTACCGATCGGACCTTTGGACCGGTCGTCGTTGCAGACATCGGCTCACCCGCTGCCGCCATCCAGACGAGGTCGGGGCTGAGCTGGGCCGGAGCGTCGAAGTCGATCGCCGAAAAGCCGCGCGACGTGAACTCCAATAAGGGAAAGTTCGGCCACACCCTGCTGATTGGCGGAAGCTACGGCAAGGCAGGCGCACCGTCCATGTCTTCGCTCGCCGGGCTGCGCTCCGGGGCGGGGCTGGTCACGGCGGCGGTTCCTGTCTCGATCATGAACACCGTCGCGCTGGTCACGCCGGAACTGATGGTGACCCCGCTTAAAGAGGTCGGCGGTGCGGTTGCGCTCGCAAATCTTGAAAACGCCAGCCTCGAAAAACTGCTCAAAGGAATCAAGGTCCTCGCTGTCGGTCCGGGGCTTTCGACGGATGCCGAAGCCTCTGACTTCGTTCGCTCGCTCGTCGCGAAGACCACGCTCCCGATCGTCATCGACGCGGATGCCCTGAACGCATTCGCCGGCCACACCGACCTCCTCGACGGTCGCGGCCGCACCATGATCCTGACGCCGCACCCCGGCGAGATGGCGCGGCTGGCCGGAATGACTGTCAAAGAGGTTGAGGCTGACCGGATCGGGCTCGCCCGCAGCTTCGCCACAAAGCACAATCTCACACTGGTCCTGAAGGGCTGGCGCACGCTGATCGCGCACCCCGATGGCACGATCGCCGTGAACACCACCGGCAATCCGGCGATGGCAAAGGGCGGCAGCGGCGATATCCTGACCGGGATCGTTGCGGCGATGCTCGGCCAGTTCCCGGACGACGTTGCGCGTGCTGTTGAGGCCGCCGTCTACCTCCACGGCCTTGCTGCCGATTTCGCTGCACATGCGATGGACGAGCACACCGTCCTCGCGACTGACACGCTTGCTCACCTGTCGGACGCCTTTCGCTACCGCGTCGAAGACCCTGACGGGCTCACCTGGATTGCCGGAATACACTCATGATCGAACGCCGCTTCAAGACCCGCTCCGTCAACGGAACCCTCGCCATCGGGCAGAATATTGCCGAACTACTGCTGCCGGTTCCGAAGCTGATCGTCCTTCGGGGCGAGCTCGGCGCGGGTAAGACCACTCTCGTCAAGGGCATTGCCGAGTTCTTCGGGGCAGCTGCGCCGGAGGATGTGACCAGTCCGACCTTCACGCTCGTGCACCAGTACCAGGGGCGCAAGGTGCGGCTGTATCACCTCGATCTCTACCGGCTTGAGACCGAGCGGGAGTTGCTGACGCTTGGCCTTGAAGAGATGGCTGCCGAGGCGGATGCGCTGGTCCTGGTGGAGTGGGGGGAGAAGTTTCCTAGCATCGTGGCGCGCGCTGACGGGGAGATCGCGATCGAGCACGCGGGCGGCGACGAGCGCATGTTCTATGTGCGG
>CAZZZQ010000388.1:2234-4156 GCA_964658405.1 uncultured Sphingomonas sp. | reverse complement strand
AGCACGCCCCAGAATGGGATCAGAATCCCGAGCACGATCGGCCCGAGGAACGATGCCCACCACGGCACACGCGTCGTGCGATGCAGCAGATATGGCTGGATGACCAGCCCCTCCAGCACCATGATGATTCCGTAGAGCCCCAGGACAAGTCCCAGCCGCCATTCGTCGTGACCACTGAAGGCGACAGCAAGCACCGGCCCGATCAGCGCAGCCATCGCTCCATAGGTCGGCACAAATTGCAGGATTGCGCCCAGAAAGGCCCACAGCGGCGCGAGCGGAACGTGGATCAACTCCAGTCCGATGAACCAAAGAATGCCGACTACAAGCGCATCCAGCGAGGTAGCCTGCCACCAGCCGAGAAGTGCGCCGCCTACGGTACGGGCAGTGTTGACGGAGCGTTGCGATAAATCGTTTCTCAATTCGATCTCCAACCGGCTCAATGGATTGCGCATCTGACGGCTTAGATACGCAGGGAACGCAGCAGTTACAACGTTTGGATGCATCCAGGCGGCATGCTGCTCCTCGGCCTTGCACGTCCACAAATTTTAGAAGAAGAGAGACACAGCATGGCAGTCATGATGCAGGCGTTTTACTGGGACTCCCCGAAGCTTGATAACAAGGAGCACGAGTGGTGGAACTTCGTCGCCGAAAAGGTCGAAGACCTCGGGAAAGCCGGCATCAGTGCTCTCTGGCTCCCTCCGGTCAATAAGGCTGCCAGCAACACCTCGATGGGCTACGACCCATACGACTACTTCGATCTCGGCGACTTCGATCAGAAGGGCGGAACGAAGACCTGGTACGGCAACTCAGCCGAGCTGAAGGCCCTCATCGCAAAGGCTCACGAGCACGGCATCGGCCTTTACGCGGACATGGTTATCAACCATAACTCCGGCGCGGACGAGGAAGAGGTCAACCCCCTCGACGGCCAGACCCGGTGGACCAAGTTCAACCCGAAGAGTGGTCGCTTTCCGCGCGACTGGAACTGCTTCCATCCCAGCCGCTACGAAACCGTCATGATGGAAGGCGAGAACTTCGCTGGCTTCCCTCACCTCTGTCACCGCAACCCTGTCGTCTACACCGAGCTGTTCAACTATGCGCGGATGCTCATCGAGGAGCTTGGCTTTGACGGCTTCCGCTTCGACTTTGTGAAGGGTTTCGGCGCCTGGATGATCGGCGTCCTCTCGAAGTACAAGTACGTCAAGAATGGCGAAGAGTTTGCTCCCTACGTTGTCGGCGAGTACTGGTCCGGCGAGAGCGACATCGATGCCTGGATCGAGAAGGTCAACAGCTACACCGATAACCAGATCGCCGCCTTCGACTTCCCGCTCCGCTACCAGCTGAAGAAGGTCTGTGACGAGCCGAATTACGATCTCCGCAACCTGACCTACGGCGGTTCGGTCGTCATGAAGCGCCCGGCACATGCTGCCACCTTTGTCGACAACCACGACATGGGCGCGGACATGATCGTCAACGACAAGCTGCTCGCATACTCCTTCATCCTGATCCATGAAGGCTACCCCAGCATCTTCTGGTACGACTACTACAACAACGGCCTTGCTCGCCCGCTGAGTCCAAACGGCATCGATGCATTGATCCAGGTTCATCACTCGCACGCCGGTGGCGACTCTCAGATTCTGCATGCAGATCCCGATCTCTACATCATGCAGCGGGTTGGCTGGAAGGATGAGAACACGGATCAGCCGGGTCTCGTCTACGTCCTCAACAACCTCGGCGACAAGTGGTCCGGTACCTCGGTCCAGACCAAGTGGCCGAACCAGAAGTTCAAGCCGGTAGCGTGGGATGGCCACGGTCTCTATGGTCCAGTCGCTCATCCGGACGAGCGCACAACCGACGAGAACGGCTTTGCAGAGTTCCCCGCCCCGCCGCGTGGCTACTGCGTCTACGTTCCCGCCTAAATCACT
>CAZZZQ010000388.1:0-2224 GCA_964658405.1 uncultured Sphingomonas sp. | reverse complement strand
GGGAAACGGCCGCTAACTTAGCGGCCGTTTCCTTTGCGGCAGTCGATTAGTCTCCGCTCGAAACCGCATGCGGCACGTCATAGCGGACGCCGGTTGCCATCAGCGTCTCGATCGCTTCGCGTGTTTGAATGCCGCCACGAGCTCCGACCGCCATACAGTTCAGCGCCGCCGCCGCACAGGCGAAGTCCAGCCGTTGATCGAGGGGCCATTCCTGCAGTAGGCCATAGATAAATCCGGCGTGGAAGATGTCCCCCGCGCCCGTCGTATCGACCACGGGAACCCTGTACGCCGCGGTGTAGTGGAAGTTCGTACCATCCCACGCTACAACTCCGTCGGGTCCCAGCGTCGCGGCCGTCAACAGGCAGCCGAAGCGTCGCTGCATACGGCGAAGCGCTTTCTCAAGGTCGTTCTCTTCCATGAGTCGGCAGGGGAAGTCGCGGCTAACGATCAGGTAGTCGATATTCTCAAGCAGCTCTTCAACTCCTGGGTAAAGCTCGTCCAGATCGGCGATCACGGGGATGCCAGCCGCCCGTGCCCATCGAGCCGCGAGCGTCGCTGCCGCTGTGTCGTATCCGTCAACGTGAAGGGCACGCGCCCTCAGAATCCACTCCTGCTGCAGGTCGCCCGGCTGCAGGATCAGTCGCTCATCGCGTCTGCACAGCACTGTTCGCTCCCCCTCATCATCGACCAGGATCAGCGACTGCGAGCTGGCACCGCCCGAGACGGTCGTAATGCGGGCTTCAACTCCGGCGTCGGTAAAGGCCTTCAGGTGCAGGGATGCGGCATGGTCATCGCCCAGCTTGCCGACATAGCGTGTCTTCATGCCCCAGTGCTGGCAGGCGACGACGGTCGTTGCGACCTGTCCCCCCGGCAGCACGGTCACGGTGCGATACTCGACCTTTGATCCACGGATCGGATAGGTGGGAAGCGGGATTACGGTGTCTGTGGCGTTCAGCCCGACCCCGACAAGATCAACTGTCGGTGAATTCGTCATCCTTCAACTCTAAATGGAATTGGCCGTCGAACAGGCCACGAAGCGTCCTTCCAACTGCACTCTATCTGCTACCTTTAACTCATGAAGTTCGGCGTTCTAGTCTTCCCCGGCTCCAACTGTGATCACGACACACACCACGTCATCGAAGCGCTGGTCGACCAGCCCGTGACCTTTCTCTGGCACGCCTCCGAGGATCTCGAGGGCTGCGACGCCATCCTCGTCCCAGGCGGATTCGCCTACGGCGACTACCTGCGCACGGGCGCCATCGCCAGGTTCGCGCCCGTGATGCAGTCCGTTGCCCGTTTTGCGAAGTCCGGCGGCCTTGTTCTCGGGATCTGCAATGGCTTCCAGATCCTCTGCGAGTCCGGCCTGCTCCCCGGCGCGCTCATGCGCAACGCAAGCCAGCGCTACATCTGCAAGCAGGTCCATCTCCGCACCGGGACAACCGACTCGCCCTTCACCGACGAGCTAACCCGCGGGCAGGTCCTCCAAATGCCGATCGGCCACATGGAAGGCAACTACTTCTGCGACGAGTCCACGCTGGCAACGCTCAAGGCACAGGATCGTATCGCCTTCCGTTACGCCACGGAGGCAGGCGACATCACGCCAGCTGCCAATCCGAACGGCTCGCTTGAGAACATCGCCGGCGTTCTGAGCGAGGGACGAAATGTACTCGGCATGATGCCGCACCCCGACCGCTCCAGCGAAGGAATTCTGGGCTCCGCGGACGGTCTGCGTCTCTTCCAGGCCATGGCGCAATCACTCTCCACGTCCGTTTAGGACCATAGTTTCAGTACCCACCGGTGGTACTCTTGCGTAGCCATGATCGATCTGCATCACCATCTTCTACCTGGCCTAGATGACGGCTCCAAGAGCATGGAGAACTCCGTCGCGATGGCGAAGCTCGCCGTCGCGGACGGCATAACCCATGTCGTTTGTACACCGCACGCGAATGGCACCTACGCCTACGACCCGCAGATTAACGAGGCCAAGGTCGCGGAGCTGCGCAACCTTCTCGCGGCGGAAAAGGTCGACCTCACCCTCGGTCTGGGCTGCGACTTCCACCTCTCGTACGACAATATTCAGGATGCGAAGGAGCGCCCGCAGCGCTACTCCATCAACGGCCTAAGCTATGTGCTGGTCGAGCTACCGGACTACGGCCTGCCACGCGGCCTGACCGAGATCTTCTACGAGCTGCAGATCGCCGGGCTCACCCCGATCCTCACTCAC
>CAZZZQ010000387.1:0-4158 GCA_964658405.1 uncultured Sphingomonas sp. | reverse complement strand
GATCCAGACCATCTTTCCTGCGGTCGAAGGTCCACGCAGGCTGATCGCAACCATCAATCACCTGATGGCCGCTTCAGAGGCTCCGCAGTAGACACGAGAGCTCTCGCCGCCGCCATCGCTTCAGGAGAACCACCATGCTTTGCTCCCAGGGGTTTGCATTGCACAAGCAGTATGAGAGTGCAGAGAAGAAAAAGAACACCATCAGCGGACAGCGGCACCTGGCCACATACGCCGCTACCCCGGCGTCCGAGAAAGACTTTCTCCTCGCCAAGCAGCATTACCTCGAAAGCTTCGCAAACTGGCTCGGCCACAAGGCCTTCTGCCATGACTGCAAGCCGAAGGCCTGATCCCTACCCCACGCGGCTGATCAGGCACTTCAGATAGCTCGTCTCGGGCAGGCTGAGCACCGCCGGATGGTCCGGCGCGGCCCCCCGGACCTCGAGCAGCTGCACACGCCGACCTGCATCGATCGCCGACGCCGTCACCACCTCGGTAAACTCCGCCAGCGACACATGGTGCGAGCAGGAGCAGGTGACCAGCATCCCGCCCGGCCGCAGCATCTTCATCGCACGCAGGTTCATCTCCTTGTACCCACGCAGTGCGCCCTCGGCCGCGCGCTTCGACTTGGCGAACGCAGGCGGATCGAGCACGATCGTGTCGTACTGCCTTCCAGAGGCCTCAAAGTCGCGCAGCAGATCGAATGCATCCGCCTCGATCCAGTCCACCGTCGCTCCAAGCTCCGGGTTCAACTCGCGGTTCCGGTCCGCCACCTCAAGCGCCGCCCGGCTCGCATCGACGCCTGTGACTCGCTCGCAACGCTCGGCCATATGCAGCGCAAATCCACCCTGGTAGGTGCAGATATCGAGCGCGGCACCGCGCGCATAGCGGGCCGCAGCCGCATAGTTCAGCCGCTGATCGAGGAACGCACCCGTCTTCTGCCCCGCACCCGCGTCGAAGTGAAACTTCAGCCCGTTGATCGTAAAGACCGTCGCCAGCTGCACCTCACCCTTCGCAAACAGCGGTCCGGCCGGCGGCGGTGCAAGCTGCTCGAGCTCGCGCACCCGAGGATCCGGCCGCTCCACCACGGTCTGCACCTGCAGCCGCTCGGAGAGGACCTCCGTCACCAGCGCCCGCACATCATCCTGCGAGGTCCCCTGGGTCAACAACTGCACCACCACGAGATCGTGATAGCGATCCGCAACGATCCCCGGCAGACCGTCCGCCTCTGAAAACACCAGCCGGCACGCGTTGTTCTCCGCCGACTCCGGCGCAAACTCCTCACGCAGCGTCAGCGCCGCATTCAGCCGCTCCCGCACGGATGCAAGATAGCTCTCGCGGCTCACCGACGGCTCATTTGAGATCACCCGCAGCGCAATCTGCGACGACGCGCTGTAGAGCGCCGTCCCGAGCGGAATTCCGCGCGAATCCACCACCGTCACCAGCGAGCCGCCTTCAACCGAAGGAGCCTCGGAGCCAGTCGGCAACGCCGGAATCAGCTCCTCAATATCCGACCGGTAGACCCACAGGTGGCCGGCCCGCAGGCGATCCGAGGCGCGTCTCTGAATGACAGCCGCCGGGCCATGCTGCTGCGGTGTACCAATCCGTATCGGGCGTTCTACAAGCATCTTCGACATCTCACTATGGTCGCACAGCACCATAGAATGGAAGCTATGGGGCCTTCCGCGAAGTACGACGTCATCATCCTCGGAGCCGGCGCTGCAGGCCTGATGTGCGCGATGGAAGCCGGCAAACGCGGCCGCCGCGTCGCTCTGCTCGACCACGCCGACCGCGCCGGCAAAAAGATCCTCATCTCCGGCGGAGGCCGCTGCAACTTTACCAACCTCCACACACGGCCCGAGAACTTCCTCTCGCAAAACCCCCACTTCGCCAAGTCCGCGCTCGCCCGCTTCACCCCCGCCGACATGATCGCGCTGGTCGAGAAGCACGGCATCAAGTACCACGAGAAGACCCTCGGCCAGCTCTTCTGCGACCGCTCCGCCCACGACATCGTCACGCTGCTGGAGCGCGAGTGCGCCGAGGCCGGCGTCCACACCCTCGTCGGAACACGCATCGATTCGGTCGCCTGTACAGACGAGTTCCAGGTCGAAACCTCGAAGGGCCTCTTCCACGCCAACTCACTCGTCGTCGCCACCGGCGGCCTCTCCATCCCGAAGATGGGCGCGACCGGTATCGGTTACAAACTAGCCGAGCAGTTCGGCATCGACGTCCTCCCCTGCCGCCCCGGTCTTGTTCCGCTCGTCTTCAGCGCGGAGGATCGCAACCGCTGGTGCGACCTCACCGGCCTCTCCGTGGAGGCGGTCGCGTCGAGCGGAAAGGGCCGCCGCGCCCAGAACTTCCGTGAGAAGCTGCTGATCACGCATCGTGGCCTCAGCGGACCCGCAACCCTGCAGGTCTCCTCCTACTGGCAGCCCGGTGAAGCACTCAGCCTCGACCTCGCCCCCAGCCGCACCCTCACCGCGCCGCTGCTCGAACGCAACGCCCGCCGCGACTCATCAGCACTCCTCATGGCTCTCCGGACCGCTCTCCCGGGTCGCATGGCCGAGCGCTGGCTCGACCTGTACCATCCCGCCGACTGGACCAACACCTCCCTGGCCGCAGCCGAGCGGCAGCTCCACGAGTGGGCCCTGACCCCCGCCGGAACCGAAGGCTACGAGAAGGCCGAGGTCACCGCCGGCGGCGTCAATACTGCCGAACTCGACTCCCGCACGATGGAAAGCCGGAAGGCTCCGGGCCTCTTCTTCATCGGCGAGGTGGTTGACGTTACTGGCTGGCTCGGCGGCTATAACTTCCAGTGGGCCTGGGCCTCCGGCGTCAGCGCCGGCCAGGCCGCCTGACCCTTCGCAGCGCTATACACACCTCATCATCGAGCGCGCGACCGTGACCAGTTGCGCGTTGCTCTCAGCAACCGAGCCGTCAGGGAGCACCGCCACGTCCTCAAGGCCCATACGAATCCCATGCCCTCGCTCGATCGCCCGCCGGTTGACCGCCCAGCACGCAATCCCGTATCCGTGATGAACCTGCTCGAGCGCAGTGCCCGCAGCTGAAAGAATCTCCTCCATCTCGGCTGCATGCCGGACCGCCTCATCGGGATCAGGATCCAACGGCTCGATCAGCACCCGACGCCAGCGCAGATGCGACGGCGCTGCAACAAACCTCCTCGCATCCTCCGCGCACAGCAGGCCTGCCTCAATCTCCACACCGCGCGATCGAAGCAGTTCACAAAGCTCTATGATCCCCTCTTCGCCCTGATTCACAGTCACCAGGTCAGGCAGCACAGTCCAGGCGGAGACGATGCGCAACCGCGCAGCCGGATCGCTGACGATTGCCGCAGAGGTCGTAAGCGAGATCGGAACACCAGGGCACTCCCGCCGTACGGCCCGCAAGGTACGCGCGCAGGCCTCGCCCTCCAGAGTCTCAACTCCACCCTCATCGAACGCATGAACGTGAACAGAGTGAGCCCCTGCGGCAACAGCAGCTTTTGCATCCTGCGCAATCTCATCCGCCGTCCGCGGGACCGCCGGATGGTCGCGGTAACCGTTGAGCGCGGCCTGAAGAAACAACATACTGACAGCTCCATTTCAGACAGGAGTATTGTTGCTCGCCAGAGTACCAGCCTGGCGACGTCGAACAGACTCCAACAACCCTTGCCGTCTTATTTGTCGTTCCCGGAGAAAATCTGCGTCTCATCTACACCACAGCGCCGACCTACTGCACCGTCAGGCTCAACGCCACACTCCGCACCAACCCCGCACTCGTCGCCGAAACGATCAAGCTACTCGACCCAACCGGCGTCAGTGTTGTCCCAACCGGCGTTGTCGTGACGCTGGTCGGAGGAATCAGCCGTCCGGAACCGCATCCCGCCGCCATCATCAGACCGCCCATCAGCAGGATGCAAAGGACCCGCACCGCACCCACCCGCCATCGCAAGCCTCCCAGCAGCAGCGGCGCGAGAAGCGCCAACCAGATTTCGCGCGGCCCATCAACGCTGGCACTCGCCACTCCGGTCGCAACCGTTACAGTGACCGTCACCGTTCCAGTCCCAAGCTGTACCGCATTCGGAATCGCCACGCACGTCGCGTTCGCCGGCAGACCCGTACAGCTGAAGGTCGCCACCCCGGGAACTCCGCTCGCCGAGGT
>CAZZZQ010000386.1:0-4178 GCA_964658405.1 uncultured Sphingomonas sp. | reverse complement strand
CTTCCTGACCTACCAGGCCCCGCTGATCGTGCTGCAGCGCTTTCTCGGGCCGGTGGCCGTTGCGGGCTTCATCGTGATGCGGCTGGTTTTTTCGATGTGCCGGCAGATCCTGGCGATGTTTACGCAGTCGATGGGAGCGGAGATTACGACGCTCTTCGGCCGCCGCGACTGGCCTGCGCTGGTGCTGCTCTATGACTACTCGGAGCGGTTCATCTTCTTCCTGATCCCATTCGTCAATACCGGCGTGCTGATGCTGTCGCCGGTGCTGATTACGGTCTGGATGCACAAGAAGGCAGAGCTGTTCTCGCCGTATCCGTACATGCTTTCGGCGGCGATCTCGATGGTGATCAGCCTGAAGGAGCATAAATTCCAGTTCCAGTTTTCGACGAATACGCACGAGGCGCTGGCGAAGATCATGCTCTTCAGCTACATCGGCATGACGCTGATCTCAATCGTGGTGGTGCCGTGGGCGGGGATCGTCGGCTTCCTGTGGACCTGGCTTTTGATCGAGATCATGCAGATGGTCTTCATCATGCGTCTGAACATGCAACTCTTTGCCCATGTCGAGGCGCTGGAGCTGCACTTTCTGCGGCGACTGGTGGCGATCTGCATCCCGGCGCTCGTCCTTGCGCTGCTGCTGCTGCGCCGGACCTCGACCTTCCCCCTGCTCTGGCAGATCGGGATCGCCGTTGCGGCGGGTGCCGTGGTTGCCGGGGTGGCGTGGCCGCTCTTCGGTGTCCGCGACGTCATCATCCGGATCAAGGGGCAGTTCTCCGGCAGGTTTGCCTCGCCGGTTGTTGAAAAGGGTTAGCGGTCGAGCATCAGCTCTCGTGCTGGAGAGACGCCGGAAGCTTTTCTTTGACGGGATTCCGGATGACGTACGGATACAGGTGAATCGCTACCCCCAGTAGAAGGTTGACCAGGCCGGCCGCCGTCATCCACGGATTCTCGCGATAGAAGCCGAAGCCAACGAAGCACGCCACAAAGAACGCATGGAACCAAGCAGGAACCCAGAGGGCCAGTTGAGGGAGTGAGGCAGGGGACGCCTGCTTTTTGGGCCATCCAACGACAACCGTCAGCGTGAGTGCCACCACAATCATGGCGAGCCGGAGCCCGGATGTTACGCCGATCTTGAGGAGGAGCGGAAAAAACACCATCTCCGTGCCGACGAGAACGGCCAACGAGGACAGCACGGCGATTGCCGCGACCAGGCCGGACCTTCCCGTTTTGAGAGGCATTCGCCGGCTCATCCGCCTCTCGAAGAGGCGGGTGACGCCGGAGTAGCAGAAGACAACCGTAGCCCAGCCAATGAAGTTGCCGTACGGAACCCCAAACCACTGGCTCGTCAGGGCAACCTGGATGTTGCTCCAGGGCCAGTGCCACATGTGCAGCCGGTAGGCGACGACGTCCATGCTGACATCGATATTCAGCGCCAGCAGCGTGTCCAGCGCGGCTGCGGCGAAGAGTGGAAGGCCGAGAAAATCGCTGAACAGGCGTGCCGTGTACAGGATGACGCCCCACGCCATGCCGACCCACAACGGGAGATCGTGGGGAGCCCGGCCCAGCATCATGTGGAAGTGACCGTAGGTGTAGCTGTCGCCGATGACCTCGAAATATTCGAGCAGGACTCCAAAGACGAGTCCTCCGAGCAGATAGGCGATTCCCTTCCGACCGCGCCTGATCGCGTCGATAAGACACAGCACAAACAGCACCGACACGCTGCCTTCCGCGAAGGGAAAGCACCAGGCCGGAGCCAATCCGTACGGCATGCCGGGGAAGGGCAGGATGGGAGACCTGACTGAGAGCCGGAGAATTCCTTGAATATAGACCGATGCTCGCCTGCGCGCTCTCGCTTCTTCGATCGATATCTGACCGTAAGAAGCACTACTTTAGGGCCTCGGCCCTCTCTTTCGCACGCGCCGATCCTCTCCTTTCCTTCCATACCCTTCAGGCGACGTCATAATAGGCTGTAGGGTTCAGTTTGGGGGTTGAGTTGGCGCGGTTTCAAAGTACGGAGCCAGGGTATAAAAACGTACACGGCCAGGTCGTCATGGCGAAGACGGGCTTCCCGTCGGAGAGCTTTCCTGGCCAGACGATCTACCGGATGCGCTGTTCGCACTGCGGGTATGAGTACGGGTCGAACGGCTGCGACAATATGAAGCGGCGGTGCCCCAGCCATCAGGGCGGCGTGAAGGGCGAGGCCCTCCGTGAGGCCCCTCTGAGTCTTTTCGATCCCATCAACGTCTAATTAGATGGTATCCTAAGGGTTCGCTGGGGACGTGTGCCTTTGAATACCCTGACCCATCAGCGGTCACCGGGTTTGCCACCGCGGTCTTATCCGCATCCAATCCCTAGCGACCCCGTAACAACCCAGGGATTGCTTCGCCTCGAGAGGCAAGACATTCCGCAAAATTTCTCCAAGCAGGAGCGCGTACCGCCGTGGCAGAAGATATAGATAAGTACGAAGACGACATAGATAAGCTGATCGACACCGGTAAGGAAAAGGGCTATCTCACCTATGGCGAGGTCAATGACCTTCTGCCGGGCGATATTACGACCCCTGACGACCTTGACGACCTGATGACGACGATCAACACCCAGGGCATCGATGTGCTCTCGGGCGAGTCGAAGTTCGGCAGCGACCGCGACAAATATGAGCCTGAGGCCGGCGAAGAGTCGGACGACGTAGAGCTCGACCTGTCTCCGGGAACACTCGAAAAGACCAACGACCCGGTCCGTATGTACCTCCGCGAGATGGGTACGGTTCCGCTGCTTACACGCGAGGGCGAGGTTGAGATCGCCAAGCGCATCGAGCGCGGCCAGATCCGCGTCATGAAGGCGATCTCCCGTTCGCCGATCGTGATCCGCGAGATCGTTGGCCTGGGCGAAGACCTTCGCCGCGGTGTCCGGAACATCAAGGAAGTGGTCACCTTCGACGAGGAAGAGCTCACCGAAGAGATCCTGCAGGCTCGCGTCCGCGCGACGGTCGGCCGGATCGATGTGATCGTCAAGCACCAGAAGAAGCTGCAGGGCCTCGAAGAGAAGCACCAGGCACCGGTCGGCAAGGATGCGAAGGCGAAGACCAGGGACCAGCGCAAGACCAGCTGGCTGATGGGCCGCGAGCATGTCTACATCAACCGCGTCATTCGCGAGCTGAAGTACACAAACGCCGAGAAGAAGCGCCTGCTCGACAAGGTCAACAAGACCGTCGACGCGATGCGCACGCTCGAGCGCCAGATCAAGGCGCTGGATGCGAAGTTCGAGGCGAGCAAGAGCGAGGAGCTCCGCAAGGAGTACAAGCGCCAGCAGAAGAACTGCCGCGTCGACCTCGAACGCGTGGAGACCGATGCCGGCATCTCGATCGCTGACCTGAAGCGCACCCAGCGCGAGATGGTCCAGGGCGATATGGATGCGGAGAAGGCCAAGCGCGAGCTGATCGAAGCCAACCTGCGTCTCGTCGTTTCGATCGCGAAGAAGTACACCAATCGCGGTCTGCAGTTCCTCGACCTGATCCAGGAGGGCAATATCGGCCTGATGAAGGCCGTGGACAAGTTCGAGTACCGTCGCGGATACAAGTTCTCGACCTACGCAACATGGTGGATTCGGCAGGCGATTACCCGCGCCATTGCTGACCAGGCGCGTACGATCCGCATCCCGGTCCACATGATCGAGACGATCAACAAGCTTATCCGCACCTCGCGTCAGCTGGTGCAGGAGCTTGGCCGCGAGGCATCGTCCGAAGAGATCGCACGGCGCATGGATATCCCGGTCGCAAAGGTCCGCAAGGTCCTCAAGATCGCCCAGGAGCCCATCTCGCTCGAGACTCCCATCGGTGAAGAGGAAGACTCGCACCTGGGTGACTTTATTGAAGACCGTATGGCCGTCAGCCCGTCTGACGCCGTGATCTCGGTCAACCTGAAGGAGTACACCTCGCAGGTCCTCCGCACCCTGACCCCGCGTGAAGAGCGCGTGATCAAGATGCGCTTCGGCCTCGAAGATGGCTCCGAGCACACGCTGGAAGAGGTTGGCCAGAGCTTTCAGGTGACGCGCGAGCGTATCCGGCAGATTGAGGCCAAGGCACTCCGCAAGCTGCGCCACCCTAGCCGCAGCCGTAAGCTGAAGGCCTTCGTGGACGGCGTCAAAGAGATGTAATTGAAGTGGAATCAAGCAGAACGGCT
>CAZZZQ010000385.1:2251-4185 GCA_964658405.1 uncultured Sphingomonas sp. | reverse complement strand
GAGGGCGTGGGTGACGGATGTGCCGAACTTCAACGGCCGTACCGTCTCGCTGCAGTACCGCTTCCTCGTCGCCATGCAGGGCGCGCTGGCGGTCGGATCGAACCTGAACAAGTCGACGGACGCAGAGCTGGCCGAGTCGAAACGCTTCGTCGCCGCCTATAAGGAGATCCGCGAGACGGTGCAGAATGGTGCTCTCTACCGTCTGACCCCGGCTGCTGATATGGACTTCATCGCCAACGAGTACGTCTCCGAGAACGGTGCGCAGGCTGCGGCCTTTGCCTTCCTCCACGCGCAGCAGCGTGGCTACGGCCAGCCGCCGCTCCACCTGACCAGCCTCGATGAGCAGGCGAACTACAAGGTCCGGGTCATCGGCACACCGCGCAAAAGAGGCATCACGGCGGAGATCGGTGCAACCACGGATCTGGGAACAATGAGCGGCGCGTACCTGATGCACCACGGCATCGATCTGCATCTGCAGGGCGACTACGACAGCGTCCTGTACATCCTCGATAAAGAAAAATAACACCCTGCGAATACGCGAAACGTCCAAAATCCAACGAAGGAGAGCGCGCCTGGCGTAGGGCGCCTCTCGCATCGCCGGCGGTTCCAGGCTCCTGCATTTCCCATCTTCCGCAGCGTGCAGGCATCATAAGAGTGAATGAAGCGGATCTCGGCGAGTTCGGGGAGAATCAGCAGGCGCGGCGCGGCGAAGATGCTGGCCGGGACGCTGGCGGCCTCGCTCTCCGCACCCGGGCTTGGATGGGCCCAGGACCTCGTGCAGGATCAGAGAAACGACTTCCCACTCAGCGTCGAAGAGGACCTCTTCCTCACCGATCTCGAGCGCAGCGCCTGCCTCTACTTCTACGAACAGGCCGATCCGACCAACGGACAGGTGCTTGACCGGGCCTTCAACAAGAGCCCGAACGGCGCTCTCGATCCACGACGCATTACAAGCATCGCCGCCACCGGGTTTGGCCTGACCGGTCTCTGCATCGCCGACAAACGCGGCTATCTTCCGTTCACCGACATTCGCGCACGGGTGCTCACCACACTCGACTTTCACCTGAACAAGATGGAGCACCAGCACGGCTTCTTCTCGCACTATAACGATGCGAAGACCGGCAAGGCGTTCGAGTTCAGCGAGGTGTCGTCGATCGATACCTGCATCCTGCTGTGCGGCGTTCTGACCTGCCGTGAGTACTTCAACGACCCGAAGATCTCCGATCTCGCCACCCAGCTCTACCACCGTGTCGAGTGGCCGTGGATGCTGAACGGCGGACTGACCTTCAGCATGGGCTGGCGTCCAAAGAGCGGCTTTATCGCCACGCGCTGGGATCACTACTGCGAGCTGATGATGCTCTACCTGCTCGCCATCGGCTCCCCGACCCATGGTGTCGACCCCAGCTTCTGGAAAAACTTCACCCGCCCGCGCACCGACTACGGGCCTTACGTCTACATCAGTGACGCCGACCCGCTCTTCGTACACCAGTACTCGCACGCCTGGTTCGACTTTCAAGGGAAGCGGGACGCCTACGCGGACTACTTCAGGAACTCCGTCCTCGCCACCGAGGCCCACAAGTCCTTCTGCCTGAGCCTCAACCGCGGTTACACGGACGACTACTGGGGCATCACTGCCTCCGACTGGGAGCACGGCTACACCGCCTGGGGAGGTCCACCGCTCATCGGTCCCGTCAACGGCTCAGTCGTTCCCTGCGCTGCCGCCGGCTCGCTGCCTTTCGTCCCGGCGGCCTGCCTCCAGGTCCTTCGCGCGCTCAAGCAGGACTTCGGCACCGACGCGTGGGGCCGTTACGGCTTCTGCGACTGCATCCACCCGCAGCTGAACTGGTACGACCCGGACGTTCTCGGAATCGATGTCGGGATCGGTCTGCTGATGGCCGAAAATCTCCGCTCCGGCTTTGTCTGGAAGACCTTCA
>CAZZZQ010000385.1:0-2241 GCA_964658405.1 uncultured Sphingomonas sp. | reverse complement strand
GCCCCGAAGCCATCACCGCCATGCAGCGCGTCGGCTTCCACGACATCTAAAGCCGCGCGCTTCTACGGCTGACAACAAAAGCCCCTCCTCACGACGAGGAAGGGCTTTTATTGTTGAGATCTGTTGAGGTCGAGGCTTAGAAGATGATCTTCCCGCCGAACTGAGCGTTGAATGGCTCTCCTGCTCCAATACCAGGGGCGCCGTTGTAGTCGCCGATTGTATCGTTCAGGGTGGCGCTACCGTTTGTCGGATCGAACTGTCCATTCGGCAAGGCGGCAAAGCTGATGCTGGGCGGTGCAAAGTTGGTGCGGTTGAAGAGATTGAAGAGTTCTGCCCTCAATTGAATGGTCAGATGTTCGTTTATCTTCGTGTTCTTGAAGACCGAGAAATCGGTATCCGAGAAGCCAGGCCCGAAGTACTGGTTCCGTCGGGTGTTTCCGAAGGTTCCCGCAGTCGGTAGTGCAAAGTGGCTCAGATCGATCCAGGTCGCATTTGGCGATTGGCCGCCGATTCCGGTCTTAGCCTTCGACAGTTCGTTGACCCGATCCAGGCCCTCGTTTACGCCGCTGATGTCCGTACCGGCGAAGATCTGGAAGGGCTGGCCGCCGTGGAAGTTGAGCAGGCCGTTGACCTGCCAACCGCGGGAGAGCAGCTTCAGGTGCTGCGAACCGGGAACCTCGTAGCTCATGTAGGTCGTGAAGTTATTGCGGGTGTCGTAGTCCGAGTTGCCGTAGTCGCCCTTGAAGTTCGTGCTGCTCTGCGGCAACGTGCCACGGTACTGCGAGACCTCATCGAGGTTATGCGACCAGGTATAGACGGCCTGTGCCGTGAAGCCGTGATAGTTGTTGATGCGAAGCTGTGCCTGAAGCGAGTTGTAGTTTGCAGTGCCGATGCTCGAGATCTGGTTGATGTTGCCATACTGCGCATACTGGCCGAAGAAGGGGCGAGTTTGCTGACGCTTGAAGTCGGAACCGACGAGTACAGCACCGGTCACGGGATCGACAGTATCTGTGTAAACGCCCGGCTGTGCCTGGTTGATATCGAGCAAGCTGAGCAGGTGGCGTGCCGAGGAACCGACATAGCCGATCTGCGCGATGACCTTGCTGTTCAAGGTGCGCTCGAGGTTGAAGGTGTAGTTCTCGTTATAAGAGGGACGGAAGTTCGGCGCCACCGTGAAGACGCCGCAGGTTGAAGTAGAGGTGCAGGGATAGCCGATCGAGGACGGGAAGATAGGAACGCCCTGTTGAATCGTCGTATTGTTTCCGCCGTTGAGCGCGGAGACCGAGTACACGGGTGAGGGTCCGCCCGGATTTCCTTCTACGCCGTTAGGAGCCTGATTCCCTGGGCGGTTGTCGAGGAAGGGGTTAAGGTTGGGGGTATCGGCAAACCAACCAAAACTGCCGCGGAATACAGTGTTCGTATCCGGCGAGTAACTGAAGCCGACGCGAGGGCTGATGTTCTTGTAGTACTGCGGATAAAGTGAGCTGGTTTGCAGTCCCTGAAACGCGAGGCCATTGCTGGCCGTAAGACCCGGGCGGAAGACGGACATGTTCTGGTACTGATTGTGGAGCGGCCCTTCATAGTCGTAGCGAATACCGTAGTTGACGTTCAACTTCGGATTCACCTGCCATGAGTCGCCCGCATTGAGGAACCAGGTATTGACGAAGACCTGACGCTCCGGATCGCCGATGGTGATGTTTGCAGCGGAGGTCTGGCCGGCGAGAAAGTCAGCGAGTGCATCGACGCGGCCACTGCCACCGGTTACAACCCGGCTTCCGTCAAAGGTAAACGAGCCGGTTGCGTGGCGATGGTAAAACTCGTCGAGCTGAGCCTGTCGATATTCCCCACCAAACCGCATCTGGTGCTTACCCTTGACCCACGACAGCTGGTCAGTCAGATGGCCGGTAATATCGTTACGGCCCTCGGGCGGCGTCAGGCCGACCGGGTCGAAGTTCTTGATCGTAATGTTCGGGGCATTCGGGAAGATGGCTCCTGTGATGAAGCCCTGGCTTTGCACATTCTGATTCGTGATGTTGTCGTTGAAGACCTGGTTGAAGTAGTTGACGCCAACCAGCAACTGGTTCGAGATCGATTGTGAGACTGCACGGTTGTAGACGATTGCGATGTTCTGCACATGGATCGGCGCAACCTCGTAGTAGGCAAGCAGCTGAGAGCCAACAGGAGCAACCTGGTTCCCCTGTCCTACAAACCAGTGGGCACTCAGCGAGTCCTTCGGAGAGA
>CAZZZQ010000384.1:0-4191 GCA_964658405.1 uncultured Sphingomonas sp. | reverse complement strand
TGATGGAGTGCTCGTGCGCCTGCCGGGTCAGCTCGTGGGCCGCCAGGTGGTCTCCTTTGCCATGAGCAGTTGCGGCGGCGGTGTGGGCGTGTGCGGCAAGATTGTGCAGCTCTGCGGTGCGATCATGATTGCTCTGCGGCATGGGGGGTTCTCCTGCACCCATTAGACGCCATTGCATGCGTTTGCTGCAGACTCATGAAGGACAGGGTAGCTGATCTCCTCGATCATCCCGAGTACCGGCATCGGTTTCCGAAGAGAAATCCCTGATAACCGCCACATCCATTCGCCGCAAGAAAACGGAGCTGCTCATCGGTCTCAACGCCTTCGGCTACGACATCGAGGCCAAGGGACTGGCCCAGCGCGATGATGGATCGAACGATGACGGCATCATTAGGATTCGTGAGCACGTTCCGTACAAAGGTCTGGTCGATCTTGAGCTGATCGAGGGGAAGCCCCTGGAGATAGGAGAGTGAGGAGTATCCGATGCCGAAGTCGTCCAGGGCAAAGCGTATGCCGCGCGCCCGGAGCATGGTCATCTTCCGAAGCGTCTCCTCCATGGTGTTGAACATCAGGCTCTCGGTAAACTCGAGCATGATCTTTTCCGGATCGACCGCCATGCGGTCAACGATAGCTAACATACGGGCGACGAAGTCCGGCTGACGGAACTCGCGTGCACTCACATTCACGGCAATCGTTAGCGACGCGAGATGGTCGTGAGTACTCCATCGTTGGAGTTCTATGCAGGCGGCCTCGATCACCCAGGCGCCCAGATGCTCGATAAAACCCTTCTCTTCCGCAAAGGGAATGAATGATGCGGGCAGGAGAAGTCCGCGGCTGGGATGCTGCCAGCGGATCAATGCTTCCGCGCCCATGAGGTGGCCTGCCCGGTCGATCTGGGGCTGAAAGTAGAGGACAAACTGCCCATCCGCAAGAGCCAGCCGAAGGTCTGCGTCGAGAATCTTCAGTGCCGTGACAGCCGTCTGCATCGCAGGATCAAAGAAGCTGATGGCCCCCTGGCCGCTTAGCTTGGCGCGATACAGCGCAACGTCGGCATGCTGAAGCAGCATTTCGACAGACTCTTCAACTCGATTGAAGAGGGCTACGCCAATGCTTCCAGTGCTGCTGTAGCTCGAGGATTTGAGAGCATAGCGCTCACTGAAGGCGACCTGAATATCTTCAGCGATCTTTAACGCCTCGGATGCGGCAAGAACGGGATCTTTGTTCAGCTCTTCGAGCACAACGACAAATTCATCGCCTCCCAGTCGAGCCACTGTATCGCAGGCTCGCACACAACTCATGAGTCGTCGTGCGACCTGCTGCAGCAAAAGGTCTCCGGAGGAGTGACCATGGGTATCGTTGAGCTCTTTGAAATTGTCCAGGTCGATGAAGAGCACTGCGCCGTGCTGCAGCTTCCGAATGCACCGGAAGGTGGCGCGCTTCAACCGTTCCAGCAAGAGCCTTCGATTCGGCAACGAGGTGAGAGGATCGTAGAAGGCAAGCTGCCTGATCTCCGCCTCGGATTCTTTGCGCTGCGTGATATCCACGACCGTGATGCGGATGGTCGGGGGAAGATCGTCGGTCACAATCAGCACGCAGTCCAGCTGCGCATGGAAGATCGTGTCATCGCCGCGGAGTAGCTCCACATCGACGCTTCGCTGATCGCCATCTCTGCGCAGCAATCGAATCTGACGGTGGAAGCGCGTGCGACTCTTCGCCGGGATAAAGACGCCTAAGCGGCGACCAAGAACCTGATTTCGATCTCTTTTCAGAAGCCTGGCACCCGTGAGATTGATGTGAACAATCGTGAGGAGGCTGAGCGTAAGGTAGCCAACCGGAGCAAACTCATAGAGGTTGAGGTATCGATCGCGCGATTGCTCGACCGACTGATGGCTGCGCCGAACCTCTTTGACCTGGCCTTGAACTTCCGCCAGCGAAAGCTCCAACGCGTGTACCTTGCGAAGGGCGAGTTGTCCCGCTACCTGATCTACTTTAAGGCTCCGCACTTCGTCGGTCTTGAGGGCCAATTTTGTACGGAGAGTGGCGATCGTTTCGTTCAAGGGTCACTCAGGGTCGTTGGACTCTGGCAAGAACACCGGAACGGTATTTTGATAGGAGGGCAGACCTCCCCGACCAGGCTGCATGCTTGAAGGCGTCGCAATTATACAGTTGTTACAGCGAGTGTTTGTTTCCGTTCGTACGGTTGTAACTCTTGCAGCGAAACAGGTTACGGGTTGACTGACCCCGCCTGCCGCTCATTTTCCTCATCATAATGATCCCGTTCCCTGGGAGATGGTCAATAAAGACCATATTCTCAAGGACGTTTCAAGGACGATCATCCGCGCGATTCTGCCCCCGAAGCACAGGGGATGTGCGTCAGGGGGCAGAGTCGCTCTATTGCCAGCCGCCGCCGAGTGCGTTGTAGAGCTGCACCAGCGTCAACGCCTCGGCCTGTTGTGCCGTCACCAGGTTCAACTGTGCGGAGAACAGGGCGGAGTCTGTTGTGAGCACCTCGAGGTACGCCGTCGCGCCTCCCTGGTAGCGTAGTCGCGCGAGCCGCGTCGCATCCTGGGCGGCGGCGACCAGCTTTACCTGCTGCTCACGATTCGCTCGCTGTTTGTTTGCTGCGATCAGCGCGTTCGAGACATCACGGAAGGCTCCGGCGATGGTTTTCTGATAGCTGAGCACCATCTCCTTCTCTGTCTCCTGCGACAACCTGAGCTGACCCTTCAGCTTTCCACCCTGGAAGATCGGCTGCGCGAGCGAACCGAGTCCGTAGATGGTCTTACCGGATGGATCGAAGAGGTTCGAGAACTGGTCACCGCCGAGACCCGCTGATGCGCTGAGTGAAAGCTGAGGGAAGAACTGAGCGCGTGCGACGCCGATCTGCGCATTCGCCGCGATCAAAGTCTGCTCAGCCTGCTGAATGTCTGGTCGACGCTCGAGAAGTTGTGAGGGCAGACCGACGGGAAGATCCTGCGGAGGCGGCGCCAGGGCTTGATCCGCACGACGGACAACAGGTCCAGGATTGCTGCCGAGAAGCAGGTTGAGTGCATTCTCCTGCTGCTGAATCTGCTGCTCAAGCTGCGGGATCTGCGAGGACGCCGTGTAGAGCAGCTGCTCTGCCTGGCGGACGTCCGAGAGAGGGGCTGAGCCACCGCGCTCCAGTGTCTGCGTAAGCTGGAGCGACTCCTGCCGAGCCTTCAGTGTCTGCCTTGTGATCTCAAGCTGCTGGTCCAGTGCGCGAAGCTGCACGTACGAGGTGACGACCTGCTGCACCAGGGTCATGCGAACGGTCCGCTGCGCCCAGCTTTGTGCCAGCATCTGCGCACGCGCGGCCTCGGTCTGCTTCCGATACTGACCCCAGAAGTCCGGAGTCCAGGCGGCAGACAGGCTGAAGGAGCCGAAGGATAACGGGCTCCCGACCTGATCGCCGAGTGAAGCAGGCAGCGTCGCGCCGAGGCCGGTGCCGCCCGCGCTCAACGTGGGGAACTGCGCCGCACGGGTGATCTGGACCTGCGCCTGCTGCTCCAGAACACGCTGAGCGGCGATGCGAACGTCGTAGTTATTCTCAAGCGCCCTGCGGAGGAGCTCCTGGAGTTCAGGCTCCTTGAAGACCTCCGACCAGCGCTGATCGCCGAGTGCTGCCTTCGGATCGCCGATCGCTGTGGAGTCGTCCGCACCACGAAAGGCTGGTGGTGCGGGGTAGGCGGGGCGTTTGTACTTTGGTCCGACGTTGCAGCCAGCGAGGGTGCCGATTGCGAGACCACCGAGCAGCACCTTGCCGCTCAGGTTCAACCATTTCGAGGACGTGTTCATGCGTGACCTCCTTGGGTCTGCGGAGCAGCCGACGGAGCGGTCTCGCCGCCGTGGGAGTCCGGGTCATCCTCAGGATGTTCAGGCTCATGCTTCGAGTCCATCGTGGTGCCCTTACCGCCGCGCCCGAAGCGATGCGAGAGGAACTCGACGACTGCGAAGGTAGCCGGAATCAGCAACATTCCGAGGACGGTGGAGAGCGCCATTCCGCCGATCACAACCGTACCGAGGATGCGTCGTGAGACGGCTCCCGATCCGGTCGCAGTCCACAGGGGAAGGCAGCCAAAGATGAAGGCCAGCGCGGTCATGACGATCGGTCTGAAACGAACCTTCGCCGCACCCAGCGCAGCCTCGGAGATACTCTGCCCGGAGTCGTAG
>CAZZZQ010000383.1:0-4195 GCA_964658405.1 uncultured Sphingomonas sp. | reverse complement strand
CCGGCGTTCCTCCGCGGTACGGATGGCCTGACGTTTCCGCTCAATCCGCCCACCTGGTCGTTGTTCTACGAAGCATTCGCGAACGTAGCGCACGCGTTCTTCCTGAGACGAACGCCGTTGCGCTACCTTGCAGCGATCGCCGCCGTCTCCGGAGCAGTGCTCGTCGCTGCGGCCTTCCATCTGGGGACGATCGACTGCGGACTGAGCCAAGATCGCTTCGTCTACGGCTTTGCTCGGATTACCTTCTCCTATACAGCGGGCATGCTGGTCTGGGTTCTCTGGACGCGCTGGAAGCTGCCTCGGAACATCTCCCCGCTGGTCCCCGCGCTGTTGCTTCTCGCCGTGCTGCTGGGACCGGCCAGAAGCGCAGTCTGGTTTGACATGCTGGGCGTCGTCTTTCCGGCGATCCTCTACCTCGGCGCATCCTCAAAGCCCGCCGTTGGACTGGTCCCTGCGCTGCACTGGCTGGGAGTGACGTCTTATGCCCTGTACGTCCTCCACGAGCCACTCTTTCAATGGTTCATCCTGATCCAAAGCAGGGCTCCGAAGCGTCTGGCACTGGCGGTTCCGTGGACCGGGTGCGTCTTCCTTTGCCTCCTCGGGCTCGGAGCCTACGGTGCAGACCGCCTGTTCGATGCGCCGGTACGATCCTTCCTGAGGGCCCGCTTCTCGAAGAGTGCACGCTGACTCCGTCGAGCCAAAGCAGGCCGAATTGCCCTCTGAACTCAATTTTTCCTTCCTGAACGATTCCCCGCGCATCCTATAAAGGGTTGTAAGGAGATTCCATGGTAACCATTACTTCATTCCGCAGGGCATTACTGGCAGCACCCTTGCTGTTGGCTACGGCCGTAACGCCAGCGTTTTCGCAGCGTTACGATCATCGCGGCAACCAGAATTACTACAACGGTGTCCGTGACGGTGGTCGCGGCGGCAACTACGACCGCGGCAGGCATGACCACTATGACGATCGGCGAAATCAGGGCGGTATCGGACCTGGCAAAGGTGCCTTGATCGGCGCGGGCGGTGGTGCCGTTCTTGGCGCGCTCTTTGGAGGCGGCCTGAAGGGAACCATCATTGGCGGGGCTGCCGGAGCAGGTGTCGGCGCGATCGCCGGCAAGGTTCACCAGAATAGCCAGCGACGCCGCGACTACTACTAGCCTGCAGCAACACCCCCGATTGATCTACGAACGAAAGGAACTTCGATGAACCTCAGCATGATCCGCTTCCGCACACTGGCTCTGACTGCCGCAGCCGCAGCGACGCTCTCCCTCGGCACGCTGGCCCACGCCCAGGCCGCTCCCGCTGCCGATACCAGCATGACCCGCACCGCAACGGACGCCTCCGCGGCGCATAACTGGACGACCGATCAGATCATCACCGCGACCGTTCACCAAGCGTGGCTGCTCTCCGGCAAGGATGAGACCAACTTCTTCGAGATCGTCAAGGAGCTGGCCGAGATCTCTGCCGCGAACCGTAACCTGGTCCTTCCGAACAGCCCAGAAGCCGGGCAGAAGGCCGGTGCCTACATCAAGAAGCAGGCGCGTGCAGACCACGACGCGCTGCTGTTTGCAATCGTAGACAAGTCTGTAAAGATGACCGGAACAAAGGCTCCCGCCTCCAACTAACCGGGCGTAGCGGAGAGTTCGCTCTCCGCTACTTGCCTGTTGGAGTGAGCGGCATAATCGCGCCAGCCTTGACCCACTGCTCGACCAGCGCAATGTCCGCGTCGGAGAGTTTGCCCTTCGGAGGCATCGGCATGGGATCATTTGGCGGGCCTTCATGACGGATCAGCTTCACCAGCAGGCTCTGCTCCGGGTGGCCCGGAACCAGCGCCGGACCGTCGTGACCACCCTTTAACATCCCATCGCGGGACTGAATATTCAGACCGCCGCGATGGTTCATTCCACCATGGCACCGGTAACAGTTGTTCTCAAAGACCGGTTGGACCTTCGTCTTGTAGAACTCGATGGTCCCCGGGTCATCCTGCGCTCGCACTCCGCGAAGCGACCACGAGATGGACATCGCCAACACTGCAACAGACCCCACCAAAATCCGCTTCATGCGTGCCTCATGTACTGATGAGTATACGGAACACATCTTGTTACTTACAGGATGGCCCATCCGCAACTAAAGTTGGAGTTGCTCTGGTGCGTCTCCGCGCCCTTTTTGATGACGAAGCAAATCTACGCAGCCCTTTCCGCCATGACGGCGATTGCCCTCCTCTGCCTTGCTCCAAACGCCTTCGCGACCCGCGTGCAGCGGCCCCGTGCACTGGTCAGGACCGCCCTTCCCCGCGCCAAAGACCGCACCATCCATAAGCTGCGACCGGTGGAACAATCCCGCAACCAGCGTCGGCCCGTCCGAAATGCCAGGCCCGAGCGTCACTCCGTGGCAGTCGCCCGTCCCGTCGCCCGTGGTCGTCGCGGTAGAGTTGCCGTGCCCGTTGTCGCAGTTCGTCAGCACCGGGACCGTCGCGGCCGGCTGATCGCAGTCCGCCAGAGTGTTGTAGCGCCTGCCCCGAAGCGGATCATCCAGCCTCCCTTGCTGGTTGCAGCGCGGGTCGCACCCGAATCGCGTGAGTCCGGCGTCTCGCATCCACCCGACTTCAACGACGTCGATCTCACCCCAACCTCGGCCGATACGACCGCTCCCGCCGACGCACCGCTGCCGGTCATCAGCGTCATTCGCCCGACCACCGACAAGCCGCAGCTGCCGTCAATCGAGGACGCCGCGACGACCAACGAAATTCTGCCCTCGCTCTATAACAAGCGTGGCCGCCTGGTAATGCCGGCAGCCCTCAAGGGCTCGCACGAGATCCTGATCCACCAGAATCAGGTGGCCGACCACGACGGCCTGGAGCGCGTGCAGGATGACTCGGACCTCGAGTCCATGCGCCGCCGCTCCATGCTGGTTGCCATTCCGCTGAGCGCCGGGATGCAGGTCGACACACGCCTGCCGGGCAATCGCCGCTACTGCCGCCCGTGGACCGCACAGTTCCTCGCGACCATCGCGCGGGCACACTACGCGCAATTCCACACCTCACTGCAGGTCAACTCCGCCGTCCGCACCGTCGACTTTCAGCAGCGGTTGATCCGGACCAATGGCAACGCCGCTCCGGCCGGAGGCGAGACGGCTTCGCCACACCTGACCGGGCAGGCCGTCGACCTTGCGAAGCGTGGGCTTTCACTCAGTGAGATTGCGTGGATGCGCGGCTACCTGCTCCCGCTGATCCAGAGCGGCAAGATCGATGTCGAAGAGGAGTTCCAGCAGTCCTGCTTCCACATCAGCGTCTATAAGAGCTACGTCCCCGGCGTCCAGATCCCGCGGCGGAACATCGCCTCGACGCACCGCGATAGCCCCGCGGCACTCGCGCTGGCAATTCACTAGACAAAGCGCCCTAACGCCGGGCGGGCGCCGCTTCGTGGGGTATTGGACGCTTCGCGCGAGAGCAGCAGCTAGACCGTGACGCGCTGCCCTGTCTTCCAGCTCTTGTAGGCCGCGTCCAGCGCCTTCATGTTGTGCAGGCCGTCGGGGCCAGTGGCGAGAAAGCTCCCGATCCCAAGCGAAGCCTGCGCAAAGCTCTCGATCATCCGCACATAGCCGTCACTGTTGTTGAGAGTCTTCGTCTCGACAAGCTCACCAGCGCGGCGCAGCACCACATCCAGCGGCCGATCGACGGTAAGCGCATTCTCTGCGATCAGCACGCCGTCGCTCCCCGCAACCTCGAGATACGTACGATACGGTGCGCGAGCGCTGACCGTCACAGTCGCAAAGGCTCCGCCCGACATCTCCATCTGGAGCGATGCGAAGGCATCCACATCAGCATGTCCCGCAGCCGCCTGGGCAAGCGTCGAGACGCTCCGCACATCCTGCCCGAGGACATAGCGCAGCGCATCAATGCAGTGCACCCCGACGTCCGCGACCGGCCCACCGGCAGCCAGGTTCAGGTCGGTGATCCACGTCCGTGCCGACCGCTCAGCCGGATAGCTGAACTGCGCCTGCGCAAGCTGCGGCACACCAATACGGCCCGCATTGATCTGCTCACGCATGAAATCAAGACTGTGGTTGTAGCGGAAGTTCTGCGCCACGCCGAGGAGCACCTTGGCGCTCTCAGCAGCAGCGATCATCTCCTCCGCCTCACCAGCGTTCATGGAGAGCGGCTTTTCGCACAGGATCGCCTTGCCGTGCTTCACAG
>CAZZZQ010000382.1:2370-4195 GCA_964658405.1 uncultured Sphingomonas sp. | reverse complement strand
GGCGTCGGTGAGCTTGATGTTGACGTTGTCGCGCAGGTTGGTGACGGTGTTGCCGCCGACGGCGTCCTTGATCTCGCCGACGAAGTCGATGAGGGTGTGTTCGGCGCCGCCGCGCTTCGCCAGCGCGAGCTCGCGGCCGGGGATCTTGACGACGATGGGAACGAAGTACTCGGCGCGATTGAGCTGAAAGTAGTCGATCTCCATCGCGACCGTCAGCTCGGTGATCGGGTCGGGAAGCATCAGCGCGTCCTCAAGCTGACGCTCCTTGTCGACCGTGGTGAACTTCGCGAACTCCTTCCCCGCATAGTAGCCCTCGCGGTAGTCGAGCTTCGCGTCACGCTCCGGGTTCAGGATGATCTTGACCTTGCGGAACCTGCCATTCAGCGCGGTGTTCGTCGTGTAGTAGCCGATGATGTAGTAGCTGGTGATCGCCTGCTGGGCCTGCACAATTCCTTTGCCCAGGTCGTTGTAGTCGAAGAGCGCCTTGCCGCCGGTGTCGCCGGCCAGCGCGAAGAGCGTGTCCTGCGACTGCTGGAAGCTGTTGGTCACGGCCTGCGCGGCGGTTCCGGAGTACATGCCCGCATTGCCGGGGGAGCCCTGCGTGGCATCGCCGAGCGGTGCACTCGCGACGAGGCCCCGCGCGTCGATCGGCCAGAAGGAGACACCCGCGCGGATCGCTGCGTCGACCGTGGCCTTCAGCTGCGCCTGGTTGTCGACGCCGTTCAGGCGCAGGCCGCTGGCGAAGTAGATCAGCGACTTCTTCTCGTTCAACTGGCCGAGCATGCGCGCCGTCGTCTGCAGCGCGGAGAGCTGGCGGTCGGTGTTGAAGATGTTGAACTCGCTGTCATCCTGGCCAAAGGCTGCGCCGGTGTCCGCACTGCTGGCATCGTCGATCGACTCGATGGAGCCCTGCCCCTCGCCAACGACGAGCGTCTGCAGAATGCTGAGCAGCTTGTTGTGGTCGTCCGTAAAATCCTGCAGCACGTCGACCGCGCCGCCGCTGTACCGCAGGATGGAGACAAGGTCGGAGGCGGTCATCTGGGTGCGGATAAACTTCTCAGCGGCTGAGAGGGCGCGAAGCTGGTCGTCCGGGCGCATGGCGCTCATGTCGAAGTAGAGCGCGAGCAACCGGCGATTGTTGTAGCGCGTGGTGCCGGGGGCCTCGGGCGTGAGCTGCGTACGGGCGAGCCGCTTGTAGATCTTGATGTCCTCTGAATCGCGGCTCGGCGCAAGGGGCGCGGGCGAGGTCGGCAGCTCCTGGTGCTCGAAGACGCGGATCGCCTGGGGCGTGCCGTCTTCGGTGAGCGTGAAGTCCTTCGCCGTCAGGGTGTCGATCGAGTTGCCCTTCTTGTCCTTGACCGAGACGGTCTCAATGACGAGCTGCGTCTTGACCGAGAGCGTAAAGGTGTCCTTGCCCTCGGCACTCTTATTCTGGCCGATCTGCTGCGCTCCGGCGGGAAGGCCGGCGAGCAGGACGAGCGTGAGCAGGAATCGCATCATCGTCAGTACCTGAACCGAAGCGTTGTCTGCAGGCTGCGCATGGGGTTCGCGGAGGCGGGCAGGCCGAAGGTTGTGCCGTTGACGATCGTGTTCCAGCTGCTGAAGACGACATGGTTGAGCAGGTTGGTGGAGTCGACGCGGAGGTCGAGGGTGTGGTGATCTTTCAGCCGGAAGGTGCGGGCGACGGACGCGTTGAAGGTGATCTGATCAGGGCCGGTGATGGAGTTGCGGCCGGCGGTTCCCCACGCTCCTGCTGCCGGCGCTGTGTAGGCGGCGGCGTTCAGGAAGTAGCCGGCCGGGGCGTTATAGAGTGATGCGCCGGTGA
>CAZZZQ010000382.1:0-2360 GCA_964658405.1 uncultured Sphingomonas sp. | reverse complement strand
TTGCTGTCTGCAGATTTTGCAGGGTGGTCAGGCGGGGTAGATCGCGCCCAGCACCCGCAGCCCGTGTGCGCCGGTGACGCTCGGGCGAATGCTCCCGGTAAAGCCGGTGCCGGGGACGGCGGCGAGATAGATCGGCGTCTCCGGCAGGCCGCTGCCGCCGACGAAGGTGCCGAGCGCGGTCCAGTCCTTCAGCAGGGTTCCGGCCCAGCCGTTCAGCAGTGATCCGCCGTGCAGGCCCATGCCGGAGGTGTACTGGAGGGTGACGTTGAGCAGGTGGCGCTGGTCGAAGCTGGAGAGCGATCGCTCGGCGTTGAGGTTGAGCCAGTTCTGCGCGACGACGGATGGCGGCTGGGTCTGGGCGGCGGCTCCGGGCGCGACCGGACCCTGGCCGCCGAGGGTCGAATCGTTGTCGATGGACTTCGAGTAGGTGTACTGGACGGTGGCGGTAAAGCCGCTGCGCAGTCGCCGCCGGAGCTGGCCCTGGATCGATTCACGCGTGGAGTTGCCGTTAGAGGTCCGGTAGACGAAGCCGGCCGGGCAGGTTGGGCAGGGGTTGGCGCCGCCGATGGGATAGGTGTTCGGCAGGTACTCCTGCACCCCGCGTGTGCCCTTGATGCCGGCGTAGGTCAGGGTTCCGACGAGTGCAGCGGGCAGGTCGCGCTGGGCGGAGAGCTGCCACGCCTGTGCATAGCCGACGCGGAAGTTAGGGTCGACGGCGAAGGTGTTGGCAGTGATATCGGAGCAGGAGAGAAAGCCGTTCGCGAGGCTGAGCGGGCAGGTGGCGCTGTTCTGGACGCTAAGGCTCGTTGAGAGTGGCGACTGCTGGGCAAGCTGAAGCGCCGTGGCCTGATAGACGGAGGTGTCGTCGTAGATGCCGTAGCCGGCGCGGACCACGAGGGTTGAGCCGGCGATCGGCTGCCACGAGAGGCCGAGGCGCGGCTCGATGCCAAGGCGGTCGGGCCGCAGCAGGGAGGCCGGGTACTGCTGGCCGGTGAGTTTGCCGGTCGGAGTGCTTGCAAGGACAGGCGCAACAGCCGAGAATCCGCTGGCGATATCGAGGTTGACGAGGCGATTTTTCAGCTCGGAGATGGGCGCGCCGTACTCCCACCGCATGCCGACGTTCAGGGTCAGGCCGGGCCGCAGCCGCCAGTCGTCGGTGATGAAGGCATCGTAGACCGTCTGGCGGAGGTACTTATCGGCATTGCCGAAGGCGATGGAGCTAGTGTCGGGCGTCCCGATCAGGAAGTCTGCGAAGGCCGAGCCGCCAGCCTGCGCTCCGTTGATCGTGCCCTGCGTGGCCGCGCCGGTAAAGGTGAAGCTTCCGCGGGGATCCTGCTGCGAGAGCACGTTGAACTCCTGCCGTCGCAGGTCGCCGCCGAGGGTCACGTTATGGCTGCGGTGGCTCCACGTCGCCGAGTAGGAGCCGCCGTCGGTGCGGTTGCGATTGAAGGAGCTCTGCGCATCGGAGAGGCTGGCGATGCCGTTCGAGAAGGTCAACGTTGGCGGCCCCCAGACGGAGGGATCCTGATCGTTCCCGGTTATCCCTGCCTCGCCGGAGATGTTCTGGCGATTCTGGAAGTTGGGCGTAACCTCCGTCCGCAACCGGCTGAACCGGAAGCCGGCGGTCTGGTAAAAACGCTGGTTGAAGCGGTGCGACCAGTTGATCGTCGCGTTCAGGCCGAGCGTGTCGGTCGTGTCGACGAAGCCAAAGAGGTTCGAGGCATTGCTGCGAATGCTCTGGAAGGAGAGGCCGCCGTAGAGCTGGTCCCTGCGGCTGACGGTCTTGTCGAGCCGCGACTGCAGTGCATCCTGGTGGGTATTGGTGAAGGCCTGGGTCTGGTAGTTATAGCGGGTGTTGCCGGCGAAATTGGGCAGGGGATAGAGTGCCAGCAGCGCCTTCGCCTGCGCGCTGATCGGGATGTCCCCGGTAAAAGGCTGGCCGGTCGCCGGGTTGTAGATTGCCGTAGGCTGGCCGAGGGAGTCGAGCTCGTTCGAGAGGTCTCCGGCGCGCTCGGCCAGGTCGGGCACGAGACCGGACTGGGTAAGGTTGTCCCGATCGCGCGTCCACTGGTAGGAGAGGAAGACGTTCGGGCCGTGCGGCATCAGGTGCGGAATATTCAGCGGACCGCCGAAGGTCGCGATCCCGGTGATGCGGTTATAGGAAGCCTTGGGGGTGTTGAGGCCGGTCAGCGAGTAAGGCTTCGCATCGGTGGCGGAGTTGTCGAAGCTAAGCCCGATGCTGCCGGTGTAAAGATTCTTGCTGCTGCGGCTGTTCCCAAAGGTGCGGTCCAGCGAGTACTTCGAAGTGGCCGCATTACTGCTGCTGCCGTTGATCAGCAGGCCGTCAGAGGCGTTTTTAG
>CAZZZQ010000381.1:0-4203 GCA_964658405.1 uncultured Sphingomonas sp. | reverse complement strand
CAGGGTATTAATGAGCGCAGCCGATCCGCCCACCGGATATCCGGTCTGCAGGTCGCGAGGACCGGCCCCGTTGATCCCGAAGCCGCGATGCGAGGTCGCGCCGCCAGCGTAAAGGCGCTCCGGCAACGGCACTGGGTTACAGCTTGCATTCGTCGTAAGCAGTGCGCCATAGCAGGCGGAGGTCGGGTCGGTTGAGATGTTCGGATTGGCACCGAACGAGTTCTCGAATCCAAGGCGTGTGTTGCGCGCGAACACGTACTTCTTCTTGCCAAACTGGTAGTAGGTCGAATTTGTAATATCGATTCGGTTGAAGTCAGTCTGTGATCCAAACTTGGACGACGCAATAAACTCCTGGACCGAGGTGTAGGAACCCTTGACCGCATCAAGCGGGCTCGGTTGGCGCGTGTCGTGAAACCACGTGATCCCTGGACCGCCAACTCGCACCGGCTGCGACAGCTGCGGGATCAGGTTTGCAGAGACCTGCAGGCTGGCCGGATTGACCGAGACACGCCGATATTGGAAGTCGTAGATAAACGTGTCGGTCTTGCGGTATTTTTGCGTGAGTCGAAGATCGCCCTGCAGTGTTGAAGCCTGAAAGGTCGTAATGTTCTGCACATTGGAATAACCGCCCGACACGGCAAAGGTCAGGTTTCGGCGACCCCGAAAGTGTGGATCCTGAAAGCTCAGTGTTGCGACCTTCTCAAGCAGACCATAGGTCGTATGCAGCGTCAGTGAATTATCCGTCCCCAGCAGGTTAATCCGCGAGACATCGAGCGAGACCCGTGGGCTGACGCCTGCACTGCCATTCTGCTGATACTGGGCACCCGGCTGAAGCCCTAGAAGGACAGCGGATGCCGGCGAAATGGTTCCCTGGGTCGGTGTGCCGGTCTGAGCCTCAAAGCCGAAGCCGTACGTCACGTCCCATCGTTTCGCTTCTGTAACCTGGACCAGCACATTCTTCCGCGGAGCGTTTCCGGCCGGATTCTGTACGGCCGCCACTACCTCATTGAAGAGTGCGAGGTTGTAGAGATTACGCTGCGTGTCGAGTAGGGCCGTCTGATCGAGCGGATCGCCGGCATGCACCCTCAGCTGATCTTGAACCAGCTTTGGCCTCGTCCGCTGAACGCCAGACAGTAGGACGCGATTGATGAAGACCTGCTGCCCCTCGGTCACGTTGAGCGTTACATCCGTCAGGGTAGGGTCGACGGTCTCATTCGTCTGCTTGATCGCAATCCTGGCCTGATCAAATCCATTGCTCACGAAGTAACTGAGGATGGCATCCCGGTCACCCGAGAGTGTGATCAGTGAGAAGGGCTGTCCCGACTGCGCATTCAAAAGCGGCTTCACGTCTTTCAGCCGATCAGGATCCACTCCAGTGATTTGAACCGTGCCAAACTTCTGCTGCTGCCCCTCATCGATCGTCAGCGTGACCTGAATCTCGTCCACCTTCAACTCTTTGCCGTGAGCATCCGTGTCGACGTCTTTTACAGCGGAGGTCACCTTTGCTGAGCTGAATCCGTTCGCGCGATAGAGCGACTCAATCGAACTGACATCGGCTGAGAGCAGCGACGGGCTGAACTTTCCGGCACGTATATAGGCATCGGCCTTCTGAACGCGCATCCGCTCTCGAATCGTGTCGTTGTTGAAGTATTTATTCCCCTTCAGCGCGACTTCGGAGACCTTATGCTTCTTCCCCTTATCAACGGCATAGACGACCTGTTCGGCAGGGGTGCCTTCACCCGACACCTTGACGTCGACCGTTGCGTCGAAGTAGCCCTGCTGCTGCATGTAATCCTTGATATTGTGCGTGCCTTCGTTCAGAAGGTCGTTATCGATCGTCCCCTCTTCAAAGATCGGCACCAGCAGGTGGAGGCGAGTCTTCGAGAACTTCACCCCTTCCGTCGTGACCTTCACGATAGGTCCCTGGTTTACTGAAAATTGATAGTTCAGCTCGTTGCGAATGGGATCGTAAGTCGACTTCTGCAGGACCGCCGTGGCCTCCAGGCGATCCTTCTTCTGGTACTGCGCGCGAAGCTTCGTCAAGGCATTGCTCGCCGTGTCCCGCGTCACCTTGCTGTTCCGCTTCAGCTTGCCGCGCTTCCGGAACTCAGCCTCGGTGAAGCCCGGGTCTTTACCTTCGATCGTGATATTACCCACACGAGCCTGGGGCCCGATCGCAACCGTATAGGTCGCATTAACCTGCTGGTTGGCTTCGTCGAGTGTGGAGACGGTGGAGATCGTCGGCTGGTAGTAGCCATTCTGAATCAGGACCTGCTTGATTCCTTCGATTCCCGCGTCGATTGCGCCTCGAGTGACCGCCGTCCCCGGGTCGAGCTTGGTCCCGAACTCAAGAAGCGAGGTCAACCGCTCGCTCTTGACCCCCTCGATGACCACGCGCCCGACATAGTATCGTGCCGTCCCTCCGAAGATCAGGGTGACAGAATCACCCGTTCGGACGGCGCGCACATCGATGTCGCGATACCGTCCACTCGCGAAGAGACGCCGCAGACTTTGCCGAACCTTCTCCGCGTCAAATGGCTGCCCGGCCTTCTGGGCAAGCTCATTGGTAAGGGTGTCTCCTACATCAAACGTCACGCCGTTGAACAAAATCTTGTCGACGACCAGGCCGTCATACTGCCAAAGCGAAGCTTTCAGCGGAGCGGCGGGCTGTGCTGCCGGGGTTTCCGCAGCCTGTGTCGGCCGTTCCTGGACACTCGCCCGGGGAACGACCTCGGATCCTCCAGCAGGAGCAGTCGGGGCGGGCGTTGAACCGGCCGGAATCCCCTGACCAAGGCCGGCGATCGAGCATGAGAAGAAGAGCAGCGCGGCAACTCCGCCGAATGAGAATGGACTTCTCTTCGAGAGAGACCATAGCCTGCTCGATGCTGATGATAGACGTTCGATATCCGCCGGCCCTGGTCCCGCCACTACTCATCCTCTTTCAATAGCTCTTTGCAACGAAAAACGCTCAGGAACGTCGTTGTGAGTGCAGTCCGGTTGATCTATGACACTTTAGTGCTTTGGATGCTGAAAATCTTCCCCACGTCAGCCCGCCGCACCGGTACAGTACCAGTTCTCTATACTATGAAATGTGAGCGCATTTTAGGAAGCTCGCAGCGACAATCATGCCCTTGCCTGACACCCCTCCCGCCGAAGTCTCTTCCCAAAACGTGATCACACCGGAGGACCGTTACTCCCGCCAGGTCCTTTTTTCGGGCATTGGACACCGCGGTCAGGAACGTCTCGGCGTAGCTCATGTCGCGATCGTCGGCTGTGGCGCGACCGGCGCTGCGGCCGCATCGCTCCTGGCTCGAGCCGGCGTAGGGACTCTTACCCTCATCGACCGCGACTTCGTTGAAGCGTCAAACCTCCAGCGGCAGATCCTTTACGATGAGCAGGACGCCCTGGATTCCCTGCCAAAGGCCGAGGCAGCGCGCCGGAAGATCGCACAGTTCAACTCCGATATCACCGTACATGCCCACATTGCGGACCTGGTCCCCGCCAATATTCACGACCTCCTCGCGCCCGCGGCCATCATCATGGATGCAACGGACAACTTCGAAACGCGCTACCTGATCAACGACTTTGCGGTCCAGCAGGGGACGCCCTGGATCTACGCAGCGGCGATTGGCTCATACGCCGCCACCATGAACATCCTTCCGGCGCACGATGACCAGCGAACGGCCTGCCTGGCCTGCATCTTCCCGAAGCCTCCCAGCGGGCCGGTCGAGACCTGCGACACCGCCGGCATTTTATCCACGGCCGTCAATCTCGCTGCCTCTCTCCAGGTCACGGAAGCCCTGAAGTATCTAACCGGGCAGGCCGGACTGATGCGCCGCAGCCTGTTCTCCTACGATCTGTGGACGAATGAGCGATCCGAGATCAGCGCCGCACGTCCGGACCCGGAGTGCATCGTATGCTCCACGCGAAGCTTCAGCCATCTGGCCGGGGAAGGCCGACCTCACATCACGCTCTGCGGACGAAACTCTGTTCAGATTCACGAACATCATCGGCCCATCAGCTTTGCAGTGATGCGGGAGCGCCTCGGGCAGCACGCCGACCTGCAGGATCTTCGGTCGAACGATCTCCTGCTGCGGTTCCGCAGGGGTCCGCACACCATCACCTTATTTGCGGATGGGCGCGCAATCGTTCAGGGAACAACGGACGTTACGCTGGCGCGCTCGCTGTACGCCCGATTCATTG
>CAZZZQ010000380.1:0-4206 GCA_964658405.1 uncultured Sphingomonas sp. | reverse complement strand
CGCAGAGGGTGGAGCGGTGCTGGTCGGGCGGCATCTTCAGGCGGATGACCTTCGGGGCGTCAAGGTCGATAATGACGCGCTCGATCATGGTGACGTCCTTGTCGCCGACCAGCGGATACTTCCACGCCTTCAGGGTGGGGTGGCCGTTGTTGGTGCTGACGAGGTACATTTCGCCATCCTTGCGCTGATCCTGCTGGAAGGTGGCGATCTTCTTCGAGTCGGGCGACCAGACCAGGATGGGGTTATCGCTCTGCGTCCAGCCGGCGTTATCGGTGGCGTAGCCGTAGTCCTTTACCCCGTCGGTGGTGAGCTGTGTTTCTTTGCCGGTCGCGATATCGCGGACCCAGAGGTTGTAGTTGCGGATGAAGGCGGCTTTGGTCTTGTCGGGGGAGACGTCGATTCCGCCGCGCGCCTTGCCGCGGCCTCGCCCGGTAGCGGTTGCTTCGCTGGTGGCGGTGCAGGTTCCTGTCACGCTCAGATCGCAATGGAACTGGCCGGAGCGTGTGGTGACGTTCAGGGTCTGCGCGTTGCCGAGGAAGTTGAACTCGGTGACCGGGAGGTGGCGCGGGTCAATGGTGGCGGGCTTTCCGGCTGGCTGTGCTGCGGTCAGCGCAGTTGCCAGTTTGGCCTGGTCGAAGGCGGGTGCTTTGGTTCCCTTTGCGGGGTCGACCAGCGTATAGGTGACGCCATCGGGGCCTGCATCGCGGAACCAGAAGCGGCCGTCGGGGAGCCAGTTGACGCCGCCGACCGTGTGGTAGACCAGCGGGTTTACGTTGTAGGACATGAAGCTCTCCGCGTGGGCGTAGTCCTCCGTCGTGAGCTGCCGCCCCTGCTGTGCGATCCCGCTGATTGAGGTTGCCGCGATAAGGGCCGCCGTTGCCAAAGCCTTGAACACAAACATATCCATCTCCATTGAAGCGGTGCAGTGAGTCTTATGTGAGGATCAGGCCAGTCTACCAGTGGGCTTCAGTCGTCCTGTTTCGGGGCGCTGCCCAGCTTCCAAAGCATCTGGCGGAGGATCCCCATCCAGATCGGCGCATCCTTCGGCTCGAGCGCCATTCTGCGGGTCAGCCGGCGGATCTGGGCGGGATCGCTGTTGGCCGGGTGGCGGCGGGTGTAGCCGGTCTGCTCCAGCACCTGCTGCAGGAGCGTTGTGAGGCGTTCGAGGTCGCCGGCGGTGGTCTGCGGGGCCATGACGGGCTCGGGTGCGGTGGCGTTGCGGACGAGCTCGAAGAGGCAGACGGCGGCGGCCTGGCCGAGGTTCATCGAGACGTGCCGGGAGCCGTCGGCGGGGCGCATGGGAATGGTCATCAGCCAGGTGCAGTGGCTCAGCTCCTCGTTTGAGAGGCCGGTCTTCTCGGAGCCGAAGAGCAGGGCGACCCTGCCGGTGGTTGCTGCCAGCTCGGAGCGGATCTGGGTGGCTGCCTGGGGGAGTTCGTGGAGCGGATGTTCAAGGTCGCGCTCTCCGACGGCGGTGGTCCCGATGACGAGCGTGCAGTCGGCGACCGCCTCGGCCACGGATGGAAGCTCGGCGGCGGCGGCGAGGACGCTCGAGGCGTCAACGGCAGAGCGCGCATTCTGGAACGGGATGGCGTAGTCGTTGACGATGCGGAGGTGGCGAAAGCCAAGGTCGTGCATGGCCCGCGCGACGGCACCGATGTTGTTCGGGTTGCGTGCGCGGACGAGTACGACGACGACGCGGTCGAGCTGATCCTGTGTGAGCATCCAGTGATGATTCTAAGGGGAAGCAGGTTCCATCGCAGGCCTTCGCCTTCGCTCAGGATGACAGGATTGGGTGGGTCGAGAAAAAGCTAGAAGCTAAAAGCTGAAGGCCAGAAGCTGTCTTAGCCCCTGGCCTTTCACTGCTGGTGAGCAGGTTGTCAGCGGGGACGCCCGCCCTCACGAGGCTCGGGCCGGGCGGCTGCGTTGTGCTTATCGTTGTTGATCGACCGGCTGACGTTATTCTGGCGCTGGTTGATCTGCTGGTGCTCCTGCTGGGTCAGGCGTCCGCCGTTGTTGGCACGGTCGGTCGCCGTCTGGTGGTTGATGCTGGCTTCCCGATTCTCAACGTTGCGGGTCTCGCCGGCGGTCATCTGGCCGGAGCGAAGCCCCTGGGAGACGCGCTGCTGCTGGTTGTTGGCGCGCTGGCCGACGGTCTGCATCGCGGCATTCTGCGGGCGGCCGCCATTGGCCGAGGCGAAGTTCGCGCGGTTCAGCTGAGCGGTCTGCATGTGCTGCTGCTGCATCGGGGTTGCGGCGACGTGGTTCTCACGATCGAAGTTCGCCTCCTGCGCGTTCGGGCGAGCCTGTATTCCACCATTTCCACCGTTGAAGCTGGTGTGGCTGTTGATCACCGTGTTGTTGACGTGAACGTTCTCAACATAGGTGTTGTGAATGACGTTGCGATTCACGTTCACGACCGCGGTATTGTAGGCGAAGTGGCCGCCATTCCAGCGACCGCCGTAGAAGCCGCTGCCGCCATAGCCGAAGCCGTAGTTAATGCCGCCGTAGAAGCCGACATGCGGTCCCCAGTAGCCGGCGTGGAAGATGTAGGCGCTCCCGCCCCAGCCCCAGTAGCCGGGCGTCCAGAGCAGGCCGACCGAGGGTGGCTGAACCCAGACGCCGGGAATCCAGTAGTAGCCGCCCGGGCCGTAGCCCCAGTAGCCGGGATTCCAAAGATAGCCGTCGCCGGGGCAGATGGGCTGTGTGTAGACGGGGAGGGCCGGTGGCGCAAAGCCGACCGAGATAAAGACGCCGGCAAAGGAGGCGGCAGGTGCAAGGAGAAGCGCTGCTGCAATGACAACCGTGCGGATCGTTCCTGAAACGTTCATATCGTCCTCGTTCTTCCCTGGGCGGCGTGTGCGTCTGCGCCGTATTCGACTGGAGGCTGCTTGCGCTCCAGGCTGATGTTCGATCTGTATCAACACACAGCCGCCCTGGAAGTTTTCGAGTGAGACGGAATTCGCTCAAACGTGAGGTCAGGGCTGCGGTGTAAAGTCGCGAAGCTCCTCGACCGTTTTCGCGTCCATGTGGGTCACCATCGCGACGACGAGCTCGACCATCTGGTCGAAGTCCTGCCGGTTGACGATGCCGTTGTGCGAGTGCGTAAAGCGGACGGGAACGACGAGGTTGATGGTGGGTGTGCCTCCGTTGGTGGTCTGCATCTCGGCCGAATCGTCGCCGTAGCCCTGCACGACGTCGGCCTGCAGCGGAAGGCTCTTCTCCGCGGCCGTCTTCTTTACGAAGGCGACCATCTTCCGGTTTGCGATGGTGCTGGAATCATAGAGAAACATGCCTGGCCCGGCGCCTAGCTTGACCTGTGTCTCCTCCGGATGGCCGGCGAAGGCGTCGCCGGTGATGCCGCCCTCGATGGCGATCCCGATCTCCGGCTTGACGACCTGGGCCGCGGTACGGGCCCCACGCAGGCCGACCTCTTCCTGGGTGGTGGCGACGTAGAAGAGCTGATTGGCATGCGGCAGGGTTGCGGTGCGGCGCATCGCTTCGAGCAGGACGGCACAGCCGATGCGGTCATCCCAGCCCTTGCCGAGGTAATTCTTCGTGCCATTCAGCGCGAGGAAGGGCGAGTCGGGGACGACCGGGTCGCCCGGTTCGATCCCCATGGCGGCCGCCTCCTGCGGGTTCTTCGCGCCTATGTCGAGATAGAGCTGGTCGCGCGGGAAGACGCGTGTGCGCTCGTCCGCCGGCAGGACGTGGATGTCGCGGATCCCGGTGATGGCGTGGACGGGGCCCTTTGAGCCGAGGATGATCCAGCGCTGGTCAACGAGCGCCTGGTCGAGCCAGCCACCGAGCATCTGCATGGTCAGCGAGCCGTTTGGGGTGATCCGGCGAACCATGCCGCCGAGCTCGTCCATGTGGGCGTCGATCATGATGCGCGGGCCGGTCGACCCCTGCTGCGCGATGACGGAGCCCATGCCGTCGTAGCGGATCGGCGTGGTGACGAAGGGCTTCATCTCCGTGGCCATGATGGCGCGGACGGGCTCTTCGGCTCCGGGAGGTCCGGCTGCGTCCGAAAGGCGCTGGAGCAGCTGCTCGGTACGATCGGGCTGGGCGATCAGGATGCCGTGAAGTGCGGCGGCGCAAAAAAGCAGGGATGTGGCCAGGGTCATCCGGGGAATTTTCATGGGCGCAGAATATCACCGGCGGAGGGGTGCGGTTCGTTCGGTAGGATCGGGCCGGAACCGCAGG
>CAZZZQ010000379.1:0-4231 GCA_964658405.1 uncultured Sphingomonas sp. | reverse complement strand
CCCTGCGCAAGAAGTTCGACCTCTTCGCCAACTTCCGCCCCATCAAGAACCTTCCCGGCCTGAAGACGAACTACCCCGGCGTCGACCTCATCATCTTCCGCGAGAACACGGAAGACCTGTACGCCGGCCTCGAAGTCATGGTCGTCCCCGGCGTCGCACAGTCGCTGAAGATCATCACCGAGAAGGGTTCAACCCGCATCTCGAAGGCGGCCTTCGACTACGCCCGCAAGCATGGCCGCAAGAAGATCCACTCCATCCACAAGGCCAACATCATGAAGCTGACGGATGGCCTGTTCCTCGACTGCGCGCGCAAGGTCGCCGCCGGCTTCCCGGAGATCGAGTACAAGGAACATATCGTCGATAACACCTGCATGCAGCTGGTGATGAACCCCTACCAGTACGACATCCTGCTGACCGAGAACCTCTACGGCGATATCCTCAGCGACCTCTGCTCCGCCTTCGTCGGCGGCCTCGGGCTGGTCCCGGGAGCGAACCTCGGCCACGAGTGCGCCATCTTCGAGGCAGTCCATGGCTCCGCACCGGACATCGCCGGCAAGGATCTTGCCAACCCGACCGCCCTTCTGCAGAGCGCCGTCCTGATGCTGCACCACCTCGACGAGCCGGCGACTGCCGAGCGCGTCCAGGCCGGAATCGAAGCCGTCTACGCCGAAGGCAAGACCCTGACGAAGGACGTCGGCGGGACCAGCGGAACGAAGGCCTTCGCCGATGCCGTGCTGGCCGCGATGGAACCTGCCAAGTAGCCTCCCCTAACCGATACGGAGCGAATGATGAAGCGTGTAAGCAGTCTGTTGTCGATGGCGGTCGCTGTCTGCCTGGTCCAGGGATGCAAACCGAAAGATGCGCCGCAGCCCAACGAAAGTACCCCGGCAGCGACGACCGCCGCACCCGCCCCGCAGGCTGCACCGATCGATCGCGCAACCCTCGGTGACGTAAGCGGAACGATCCACGTCACCGGCAAGCCGCCCGCCGCCGTCAAGATCGACACCAGCATGGACCCTGCCTGCTCCATGTCCGGCGCGGCCGACTTCACCTCTGAGCAGTACGTTGTCAATGGCGGTAAGCTCGCCAACGTCTACGTCTACGTGAAGAGTGGACCGGCGGCCGCCATGTCCGCAGGCCCGTCGAACACGGCTCCCGTCGTGCTCGACCAGAAGGGCTGCCGCTACACGCCGCACGTCATCGCGGTCATGCGCGGCGGCAGCGTCTCCTTCCAGAATTCTGACGTGACCATGCATAACATCCACACCATGCCGACCGTCGTCGGGAACGAGGCGATCGACGTCTCGCAGGGGCCGAAGGGCGCGCCCGTGACGAAGCAGTTCAAGGACCCAGAGGTGATGATGCCGGTCCGCTGCAACAATCATCCCTGGATGAACGCCTTCATCAACGTCTCGGCGACCCCGTTCTTCGCCGTCAGCGACGCCTCCGGCCACTTTGACCTGAAGGGTCTTCCGGCAGGCCAGTATGTTCTGGGCGCAGTCCATGAGAAGCTGGGCGAGCAGACCCTGAACGTCACCGTCCCCGCAAAGGGCAGCGCGAAGGGCGACGTAACATTCGCAATTAAGTAGAAACCTGGAAAGGACCACTCTCGATGGCTGTGCATTTTCTTCCCCTGTGGTTCCTCATCTTCTCGCTCTTCCTTCCGCGCATCGCGCTGATCGTCGCCTGGTTTGATCGCGATCTCGTCCACTTCCACCTGGGCAACAGCCTCATTCCACCGCTGCTTGCGCTGCTGGTTCCGCGCATCCTGATCCTCTTCCTGATCTACCAGGACCAGGGCTTCAGCGGCTGGTTCCTGATCCATGCCGTTGCTCTCGTACTGGCGTGGGGCGGAGGCGGTCACCAGATCAACTCGCGTCGACGGCGCGACGACTACTAGCTGCAGAAGAGGGAAGCCAACCGGCTTCCCTCTTTCTTTTTGTCGATCCCGTTCATCATCTGTGCGTTAGAACCGTGCGCCTGACCTCGTACCGCGTTATCCTAAAAGGATTATGGAACGGCGTAAGGTAGGCATACTCGGCGCGACCGGAATGGTCGGGCAGCGATTCATCCAGTTACTTCATCACCATCCGTGGTTTGAGATCACGTGGCTTGCTGCGAGCGATCGCAGCGCCGGCAAAACCTACGGCGAGGCGGTACGGTGGAAGCTCGACACCCCGCTCCCGCCGAAGATCGCCGCGATGACCGTCCAGCCAAACGTTCCCGAGGGCGCGATCGGCGAGCTGCCGAAGATTATCTTCGCCGCACTCGACACCGACATCGCGCGCGAGCTGGAGCCGAAGTTCGCCGCTGCAGGATGCGCGGTCATCTCGAACTCGAGCGCCTTCCGCATGACAGCCGACGTGCCGCTCGTCATCCCGGAGGTCAACGTCGACCACCTCGCAATGATCGAGGCGCAGAGCTGGCGCAAGGAGAGTGGCGGCTACATCGTCACCAACCCGAACTGCTCCGCCATCGGCCTCGTCCTTGCGCTGAAGCCGCTTGAAGATCGCTTCGGCATCGAGAGCATGTTCGTCAGTACCATGCAGGCCATCAGTGGCGCGGGCTACCCCGGCGTCGCCTCGCTCGACATCCTCGGCAACGTCGTTCCGTATATCAAGAACGAAGAGGAGAAGATGCAGGAGGAGGTCGGCAAACTGCTCGGCACGCTCAACGGCAGCCACGTCGACATGCTCGACGCAAAGGTCAGCGCCCACTGCAACCGTGTCGCGGTCGAGGACGGCCACACCGAGTGCGTCAGCATCAAGTTCCGCAGGAAGGCGACCCGCGAAGAGATCCTCGCCGCGTGGAGTGAGTTTGCTCCGCTCGACAGCGCACATCTCCCGACCGCCCCTGACAATCCGGTGGAGTATGACAACGCCGTCGATCGTCCGCAGCCGCGCCTCGACCGCATGCGCGGCGCCGGCATGACCGCTACCGTCGGCCGGCTGCGCGAGTGCTCCCTGCTCGACTGGAAGTTCGTCGTGCTCTCGCACAACACCATCCGCGGAGCCGCCGGGGCCGCCGTCCTCAACGCCGAGGTCCTGGCGCTGATGGGCAAGCTTGACCCGATCAAAAAGCTCCAGGCGGTCCAGGCATGAGCACAGCCCGCGAGCAGCTTGTCGTCATGAAGTTCGGTGGAACCTCGGTCGAAGACGCAAAGGCCATGCTCCGCACCGCAGCCATCGTGCAGGGCCGGCGTGAGCGCGGTCTGCAGGCCGTGGTCGTCGTCTCCGCAATGGCAAAGGTGACGGACCTGCTCCTCGCTGCGTCGGACGCCGCAGGCCGTGGTGACAAGGCCGGAGCCCTCGCACTCAGCGCACGCCTCCGCCATCGCCACATCGACACCGCCGCCGAGCTGCTCGAAGGCGAGCGCTTCACGGCGATGCAGGCGATCCTCAACCACGACTTCGACGCACTCGACGATCTCCTCCGCGGCATCTCCGCCGTCGGTGAGCTCACTCCGCGCACCAACGATCTCGTCGTCAGCTTCGGTGAACGGCTCTCCAGCCAGATGGTGGCGGCGGCCTTCGCCCAGCGCGGTCTTGAGGGCGCACACGTCGACGCCCGAACCTGCATCATCACCGACGACCACTACGGCAAAGCAGTTCCGCAGGAAGCAGCCATCGAGGCAAAGCTCGCCGAGCTTGTCCTGCCGCTGCTCGAGGCTGGAAAGACGCCCGTCATGGGCGGCTTCATCGGCTCCACCGTAAAGGGCATCACCACCACCCTCGGCCGGGGCGGCAGCGACTACACCGCCGCACTGGTTGGCGGAGGCCTGCACGCCGGGGCGATCGAGATCTGGACCGACGTCAACGGCATTATGACGACCGATCCGCGCATCTGCCCGGACGCGCTCCGGGTCAAGACCATCAGCTTCGAAGAGGCCGCTGAACTCGCCTACTTCGGCGCAAAGGTCCTGCACCCCGCGACCATCCTCCCCGCCGTGCAGAAGAGCATTCCCGTCTGGGTGCTGAACTCGCGCAACGCGGAGAATGAAGGTACCAAGATCACCGCGATGGCGCCGCCATGCGCCAGCCCGTTCAAGAGCATCGCCGCCAAAAAGCGCCTGACGATCATCGACGTCGTCGCCAGCCGGATGCTGATGTCCCACGGCTATCTGAAGGCGGTCTTCGACGTCTTCGACAAATACGAATGCGCCATCGATATGGTCTCCACCAGCGAGGTCAGCATCTCACTCACGGTTGATTCCAATCAGCGCCTCCCGGAG